>JANOCF010000643.1:0-6490 GCA_031412055.1 Holophagales bacterium
CTCGAGCGCCTGCTCCATCAGGGTGGCAGCCTGGCTCATCGAGGCCGAGACGGCCTGGAAGTGCGGGCACTGCGCTGAATCCTTGGCGCCCTTGGTTTCGTTGTGGTCGTGGGCGAGGACGGGTAAGGCCGCGAGCAGAGCGGCGGCGGAAAGAGTCATGAGTCGCTTAAGCATCGTCGGTCTCCGTTCAAGGTGAGGTGAGATTGTCCCCTTCTTGAAACCCGCCAGGGCTCGCCAGGATTCCGCTCACCCGGCTTTTCTTTGCCTCGGGAGGCTTGACACTATTCGGGATCGGTCTTCGGCCTCACGGGCTTTCAGCCTATCCAAGAGCTTCCCCAGGTCGCCGTCGCACTCTTCAAGCAGCTTCTCGCGAGTTCGGTGGATTTCCTCGACGATGGGATCTTCAGTCATGGTTCCCTACGGACTATAGCGTGAGAGTCACGAACATCCGAGAAACCAGGAGCAGCATTCCCGGTATCAGCAGGAATGCTGCTCCTCATCGCAAGTGGACCTCAATGCCGGCGGTTCGGGAACGTCAGCGGCTGATCCCCGGTTCGGCGGTTCGCCCGGTTTCTGCTTCCGCGCATGACCGCTCCCAGCAGCGCGGTGGCGCCGAGCCCGGCCAGCATGAGGGGCAGCGGATCTCTCACCGGCGGCGGAATCCGCACGGTTCCACTCTCGTCCGCGATCACGGGCTGGCGCACGTAGCGACCCTGGGCCGGCATGAACCGGCTGAACTCCCGTGACAGCGTCTCCAACTGACTCTTCAGCGCCTCTCCCCGCATCGGGATGCCGTGGCCCGTGGCCGCGACCGACGGCCTCAGCGCGGCCAGCTCCTCCACCGAGCGCCGGGCCGCGACCCAGTCCTGGGTGAAGTAGGCCGGCGGACGCCAGACCTCCTGCTTCTGGCGCAGCACCGCGGAGGTGGACTCCTGCCGCACCGTCACGAAGGCATCGCCCACGATCAAGGCGCGATCCTCTTCCCGGAACAGCGAGACGTGGCCGGGGGTATGACCCGGGGTATGAATCCACCGCCAGCCGGGCATGCCGGGAACGCTGCCGTCCGCGGGCAGGGCCTGCACCCGTCCGCCGAGATCGATCCCCTTCTTGGGGAACGTCCGCGAGGCCACCGTGGCCATGGTGCCGCCGCCGACCGTGGGGTCCGGAGGCGGATAGTCCGAGCGGCCGGTCAGATACGGCAGCTCCAGCGTGTGGGCGTAGATCGGCGCGTCCCAATGATCGGCGAGCCGCTTGACCGAGCCGATGTGGTCGAAGTGGCCGTGGGTCAGGATGATTGCCGAGGGGCGCGAGCCGGGTCCGAAGCGCCGCTCTGCCGCCGCCAGGATCTCGTCGTGCGAGGTCGGCATGCCCGTGTCGATCAACGTCCAGGACCGGTCGACGGCGCCCGGCGGGCCGAAGAGATAGGTGTTCACGATCAAGTGGTTCAGGCACTGGACATCCGGGGTGACCTCGATCACCTTGCCTCCGCGAGGCGTGGTCGTCAGCGGGAGAGAGACCTTCTGCAGGGCTTGGGTTTCCATCGTCGTCCTCTACTGCGCCGCGATGGACGCTCGGAAGGGGGTGAAACTCGGGGCGGGTCCGCGGCACGGCGCCGCGCTTGCTCACCGCTCGGCAGACGACGGTGCAAGGCATGTGCCCTTCCCGAAATGTAGGGTAGATTGTGAGCACACTGGGATAGGAGGAGAGCGCAAATGAGCGAGACGACCAAGCCGCAACAAGTTGGAACCATCGGGTGGACCGACCTCACGGTCCCGAACGCCGACGAGGTCCGCGACTTCTATGCCGCCGTCACCGGGTGGATGCCCCAGCCCCTGAGCATGGGCGAGTACAACGATTACGTCATGACGACGCCGGGCGGAGTCGGAGTCGCGGGCGTCTGCCACGCCCGGGGAGGCAACACCGGCCTGCCGGCGCAATGGCTGATCTATATCATCGTCGAAGACTTGGACGAGAGCATCCGGCAGTGCGAGGCAAAGGGTGGCAAGGTGCTCGTTGGCCCCAAGAAAATGGGCCCCAGCAACTACTGCGTGATCCAGGACCCCGCCGGAGCCGTGGCAGGGCTCTTCTCGACCCCGCCGAGCGGGGGAGCAGAAGGTTGAAGCTGACCTTCCTGCAGGTGCCCTACGACTCGGGACACTTCGGCGTCCGCATGGGGCGCGGCCCGCTCCGCCTGGTGGAGCAGGGGCTGCTCGACGGACTGGAAAAGGCCGGCCACGAGGTGGAGCTGGTCCCGATCCTCCTCGACGGCTTCCTCACGGAAGTGACCGCGGCTCCACGGCTCCACCGGCTGATCTCCCAGGCGGTCGCGGCCGCCGGGGAGAAGGGCCGGCTGCCCATCGTCCTCTCCGGGAACTGCAACACGGCAGCCGTGGGCACCCTGTCGGGGATCAGTGCCGCGGGTCGAGCGGGAGTGATCTGGTTCGACGCGCACGGCGACCTCAACACGCCCGACACTTCGCCCTCCGGCTTCTTCGACGGAATGGCCATCTCCGTCGCCATGGGGCGTGCCTGGCGCCCGCTGACCGCCACCGTTCCGGGGTTCCAGCCGCTGGACGACCGCAACCTGATCCACATCGGGGCTCGGGATCTGGACCCCGCGGAGCTGGAGGTGATCGAGAGCTCGCCCATGACCCGGATCCAGGTGGAGGACCTGCGCCGGAGCGGGGCCGACGGAGCTCTCGGGCCAGCCCTGCAGGAGATCGCCGGCCGGGTGGAGCAGGTCTACCTTCACATCGACCTGGATGTCCTCGATCCCTCCGAGCTGACGGCCAACTGTTTCGCCGTGGCGGGCGGACTGATGGTGGCGGAGGTGGAGGAGGTCGTGCGGACCACCGCCCGCCGGCTCCGGATCGGCGGCGTAGGCATCACGGCCTACGACCCGGACCAGGACCCGGACGGCCGGGCCGTCGGATTCGCGCAGAGGCTCCTGGCAGCCATTGCCGATCAGCCCGGCAGGTAGACAAGGGAGCGCACTGTCCCCGAGCATTGCATGGATCTTGCTTACGACTGCGGAGTCGTTCGTGCTCCGTAGTGATCGTTCGATGGACTTCCATGGGGATGCTCGGTATATGACAGATGTTCTCTACATCACGGGCCACGGGTACTCCGGCTCGACGCTGTTGACCTTCCTGCTCGGCTCCCATCCTCAGATCGCCACGATCGGAGAGCTGGGGATCGCCGAGCAGGCCAAGGGGCAAACCACACCTGAGGAGTACCTCTGCTCGTGCCACGCGCCCGTCAGGGAGTGCGAGTTCTGGCGGCACGTCAGCCGCGAGATGGCGAAGCGGGGACACGACTTCGACGTCTGGGACTCCGACCTGGACTTCCGCGCCAAAGGCGGCGGCATCTCCGACGTGATCCTGCGCGCGGTCCAGCGCGGACCGGCCCTGGAGCTGGCCCGCAGCGTCGGAGTCCGGGTCGTCCCCGGAGCCCGGCGGGAGCTCGCCCGGATCCTCTCGCGGATCGAAAACCTCGCCGAGATCGTCACCCACTACAAGGGGAGCCGCGTCTTCCTGGACAGCTCCAAGCGGCCCGAGCGGGCCGTCTTCATGCGCCGTATCCCCACCTTCGACATGCGGGTGCTCCACCTGATCCGGGACGGCCGCGCCGTCTCCTGGTCGACCATGAAGAACCTGGGCGTCGGCCCCGAGGCGGCGGCGGACTCCTGGCTGCGCGACAACATCGCGGCCGAGCAGGCCCGGCGCTACTTCCCCAAGGACCGCTGGATGACCCTCCGCCACGAGGATGTCTGCGCGGACCCTGCCGGCGCCCTGTCCAGGATCTACTCCTTCGTCGGCCTGCCCTCGGGCACCGGGATCCCCGAGTTCCGCGGCGTCGAGCACCACGTCATCGGCAACCGCATGCGTCTGTCGTCCACCTCGGAGATCCGCATCGACGAACGCTGGAAGACGGCGCTCCCGCCCGAGCAGATGGCCGTGATCGAACGCAAGGTAATGCCTCTCAACCGGAGCTACGGCTATGGCGCTCTCTAGTACCGGAACCCTGCCTTCCGTCCAGACCAGGGACAAGACCGCTGCTCCCGCGCGGCCGAAGATCCGCGCCGCGCTCGTCGGAGCGGGGTACGTGGCCAGCTTCCACCTGGAAGCGATGGCCAAGGTGCCCGGCCTGGAGACCGTCGCCGTGTGCGATCCCGACCTCGAGCGGGCGCGGGCATTGGCCAGGCGGTATGGCGTCCCCGCTGCCGTGGCATCCATCGAAGAGCTGGCTGCCCTCAACGTCGACGTCGCCCACGTGCTCACGCCGCCGGACCTGCATATCCGGGTGGCCCGGCAGCTCCTGGAGGCGGGGATCGGCGCTTTCATCGAGAAGCCGCTCGCCCTGTCGAGCCGCGAGGCGCGGGAGCTGGCGGAGCTGGCCCAGGCGAAGGGAATCCCGGTCGGCGTCAACCACAACAACGTCTACCACCCGGCCTTCTCGCGCCTCCTCGACTGGGTGCGCTCGGGGCGGATCGGCCGCGTCGAGCACGTGCGGATCTGTCTCTCCGTGCCCCTCGGCCAGCTCGACGCCGGCGACTACTCGCACTGGATGTTCCGCTCGCCCGAGAACATCGTCTTCGAGCAGGCCCCGCATCCGTTCTCCCAGCTCCACGCCCTGGTCGGCCGGGTGAAAGAGGCGCGGACCACCCTGCTCTCCACCCGCGAGCTCCACCCCGGCCAGATCTTCCACGAGCGCTGGCTCGTGGCCGCGCGGGGCGAGCGAGGCACGGCGGAGATCTACATGTCCTTCGGCCGGCCCTTCCACCGCTGGACCCTGGAGGTCCTGGGGACCGACGGGTCCGCCGAGGTGGACCTCGGCCACAACACCTTCTCCTTCGAGGAGAAGACCTCCTACCTCGACTTCTGGAACGGCTTTCTGGCCGGGCGCCGGCGAGCTCGCGCCCTGCTCCGGGACACCCGGCAGAACCTCCTCGGCTATGCCCGCTACACCCTCGGCCTCGGCGGCCGGTCGGACAGCTTCTTCGTCGGCATGCGGGGATCGATCGAGACGTTCTACGCCGCTCTGCGCGCCGGCGAGGCTCCGCCCATGGACGCCTTCCGGGGAGCCGAGGTGCTGGACTGGTGCGAAGCCGTAGCCGAAGCCGCCCGCCAGCCTGCCGCCCCGGCTGCCGCCGAAAGTTCCGACAGCGTCTCCCAGAGCCGGCCGGCCGTGGTGTCCTTCGCCACGACTCCGCCGCGGCCCGGCGAGATCGTCGTTCTCGGCGGCACCGGCTTCATCGGGCGCCGGGTGATCGACGGGCTTCTCGCCCGCGGTGTCCCAGTTACCGCCGTGGTCCGGCGCGCCCACGGTCTGCCGCCTTCCCTGATCGACGCGGCCCGGGACGAACGCCTGCGCCTCCTGCGCGGCAGCCTGGAGGATCGTGCCTCCCTGTCCGAAGCCTTCCAGGGTGCGCGGACCGTCCTCCACCTGGCTACCGGCGGAGGAGACTCCTGGGAGAAGGTCCAGCGCTCCATGATCCGTGGCTCGGTCGGCGCGGCCGAGGAGGCCATGGCCAAGGGAGTCGGGCGCTTCGTCTACGTCTCGTCGATCGCCGCCCTCTACGGCGGACCGGACTCCGGCAAGGCCGTCATCGACGACTCCCTGGAGACCGATCCGCAGCCCGAAGCGCGCGACGAGTACAGCCGCGGCAAGGCCGAGACCGAGCGTGCCCTGGTCGCCCTGCACCGCGAGCGCGGCCTGCCGCTGGTCATCGCCCGGCCGGGCGTCGTGCTCGGCGAAGGCACTCCGTTCCAGCATTCCGGCTTCGGCCTCTGGGTGCGGGACAACCACTGCGTGGGCTGGGGATTGGGAGAGCATCCGCTGCCCCTGGTCACCGCCGACGACGTGGCCGACGCCCTGGTCCGGATCGCTCTTCACGAAGGGGACGACCTTCACGGGCAGGCCCTCAACCTCTGCGGCCGGCCGTCGCTCTCGGCCCGGGAGATGGTCGCCGAGCTGCGTCAGGTCACCGGCCGGGACCTCCACTTCCATCCGCGCCCCCTGTGGCTCAGCCAGACCATGGAGATCGGCAAGTGGGTGGTGAAGAAGGCGGGCCGCCGTCCGGGCGTGACCTTCCCGGCCTACCGCAACCTCAAGGCCCGGGCGCTCTTCCCGCCGTTCTCCAGCCGCACCGCCCGCGAGGTCCTCGGCTGGAAGCCGGTCGAAGACCGCGAGGCTCTGCTGGAGCGGACGGTACGCATTTATTCCGACCAATCGTCCGACCAATCGTGAGCGTGCCGCACCTCCTGCATGTCTTCTCGAACTTCGTGCCGACCGGTCCCGAGCTGCGGACCGTAGACCTGATCGGCGCATTCCGCCGCGATTTCCGTCACTCCATCCTGTCCATGGATGGCAGGACGAGCGCGGCGGAGCGCCTCCCGCCCGACGCCGACGTACGCCTCCTGCCCGCGCCGCCCAAAGCCGGCTCGCTGGCGACCGCCCGCCGTCTCCGGGAGACCTTCCGGAAGAAGAG
>JANOCF010000644.1:0-1676 GCA_031412055.1 Holophagales bacterium
ATGGCCGTGGCCAGTCCCACCCGCTGGCGGTAGCCCTTGGACAGGGTGCCGATGATCTGGCGCCGGACGTCGGTGAGCAGGCAGCGGTCGATGGCCGAGCCGATGGCTTCGCGCGCCTCGCCGCGCGCCACCCCTTCGAGCTGGGCGCGGTAGGAGAGGTACTCCTCCACGCGCATCTCGTTGTACAGGGCGACGTTCTCCGGCAGATAGCCGAGCTGGCGCCGGGCCTCGCGCGGGGCCTCGAACAGGTCCTTGCCCGCCACCGTCACCTTGCCGCTGGTGGGTGGCAGAAAGCCGGTGATCATGCGGATGGTGGTCGTCTTGCCCGCCCCGTTGGGGCCGAGCATGCCCACGATCTCCCCGTCTCCGAGGGAAAAGGAGATGCCGTCCACGGCGGTGAAGTCGCCATAGCGGCGGATCAGGTTCTGGGTCTCGATCATGCGGCTCTTCCTCCTCGTTGCCCTGGGGCCGGCGAGTAGCAAACCCGGTGCCGGAACGGGACACCCTAACTTATCAACAATTTGCGGAGATTGGATGGTCTCTTCGGTGCCATTCTGGCGTGCTATTCTCCATCCATGGCGGACAAAGACAAATCATCGGGCATGAAGTCGGCGTATGAGCTGGCGCTGGAGCGCATGGAAAAGCAGGGCATCGAGCGTCCCCGCGAGGAGGCGCTGAGCGGCGAGGACCGCGAGAAGGTGGCGGAGATCCGCCGCCAGGCCGAAGCGAAGATGGCCGAGTTGGAAATCCTCCACCGCGACCGCGTGGGCAAGGTCTACGACCCGGCCAAGCGGCAGGAAGAAGAAGAGGAGTACGTGCGCGAGAGGCGCCGCATCGAAGAGGACCGGGACAGGAAGATCACGAAGCTGCGAGGGTGATGGACACCATGGGAATCGAGGAGCTCCGCGGAAAGCGGAACGAGATCTTCCGGCTGGCTGCCCGTCACGGGGCTACCAACCTCCGGGTTTTCGGTTCCGTGGCGCGCGGAGAGGACGACGAGCGTAGCGACGTCGACTTCCTGGTCGAGATGGGAATCGGCAGGAGCCTTCTCGACCTGGGCGGGTTGCTCGTGGACCTCGAGGAGTTGCTGGGCCGGCGCGTGGACGTAGTCACGGAGAAGGGTCTGAGGACACGCATCCGGGATCGGGTCTTGAGCGAAGCGGTGCCGCTTTGAGGGATAAACGGGAGCGTTTGCTCGACATCCTGGAATCGATCGAGCGCATTGAGAAGTATGCCGCAGCTGGTAGAGCCTCCTTCGAGAAGGAAGAGTTGATCCAGGTCTGGGTCCTTCATCACCTCCAGATACTCGGCGAAGCGATCAACTCTCTGAGGCCGGACCTCCAGGCCCGGTTTCCCAAGATCCCCTGGGCGCCGATCGTCGGGATGCGCAATGTCCTGGTCCATCAGTATTTCGACATCGATACCGACATCGTCTGGTCCGTGGTCGAGCGCGAGCTTCCTAATTTGAAGGTCCAGTTCCAGGAGATCCTGGACGGCTGGAATCAGGAGACCTGAACCGGCTCGCCGCTACGTGCGCGAGAGGCGCCGCATCGAAGAGGACCGCGACAGGAAGATCACGAAGCTGCGGGGGTAGCAGACAGGATCGGAGCCCCGCAAGGGGCGTAGGCGTAAAGCCTGGGGTTTCAACCAGGTTGAAACCCCAGGCTTTACGCCCG
>JANOCF010000645.1:0-1836 GCA_031412055.1 Holophagales bacterium
CCCAGGTGGACCAGGTGGAAGTCGGTGGGCGTGCCGTCCTCGGCGCTGTACATGTCCATGGGGGCGACCACGATGCGGTTGTGCAGGGTCATGTCCCGGAGGCGGTAGGGGGTGAACATGGGCGGAACGGCGCCGGCGGTATTCTCCGGCGCGTCCTGCTGGACGCGGCTCGCGAACCAGCGCTCGACCCCTTCAAGATAGTTACTGTCGCGCAGGCGGAGGTTCTCGTGGCTGACCCGCTGGCTGCGCGTGAGCAGGCTGTAGGCGAACTGCGGCGGGTCGAGGCGCACGTAGCGCCGGACGTTCTCGAACCACTCCATGGAGTTGCGGGCCGCGTTCTGGAGGCGCAGGGCATCGGTCATGCGCTCTTCCTGGAACCCGGCGAGGGCCTTCTCCAGGTCGGGCTCGTTGCGCAGGCAGCGGGCGAGGGCGATCGAGTCCTCCATGGCGAGCTTGGTGCCCGAGCCGATGGAGAAGTGGGCGGTATGGGCCGCGTCGCCGATGAGCACACGTTGCCGTCGAACCAGCGCTGGCAGCGGACGCGGGTGAAGCTCACCCAGGGGTGCTCGCGCTGGTGCGGCGGGATGTTGGCGAGGAGCGGATGGCCGCCGAGCCAGGGGGCGAACATCTCCTGGCAGGCCGCGACGGTCTGGTCGATGTCCATTCGATCAAAGCCGGCGTTGCGCCACGAGAGCGGGTCGCACTCCACGATGAAGGTGGAGAGCCCCTCCTCGAAGCGGTAGGCGTGGGCCTGGAACACGCCGTGCTCGTTCTCGACGATCACGAAGGTGAAGGCGTCGAAGGGGACCGTGGTGCCGAGCCAGATGAACTTCGTCGGCCGCACGTCCAGGTCGGGCTGGAAGGCCGCTTCGTGGCGGCGGCGCACGGCGCTGTTGACACCGTCGGCGCCGACGATCACGTCCGCGCCGGCCAGGCCCATGCTTTCGAGGTCGCCGTCGTCCTTGAGCTCGCACTGGAAGCGGAGGTCGACGCCGAGATCGGCGGCGCGGCGCTGGAGGATGTTGAGCAGGGTGCGGCGGGCGATGCCGGCGAACCCGTGCCCGCCCGACGTGATCGTCGTCTCCTTGGCGTGGATGTCGATGTCGTCCCAGCGCGCGAAGTTGCCGATGATCTGCTGGTACGTCTCGGGGTCGGCGGCGCGCAGGTTGTCGAGGGTCTGCTCCGAGAAGACGACTCCCCAGCCGAACGTGTCGTCCGGCCGGTTGCGCTCGAGCACGGTGATCCGGTGCGCCGGATCGGCCTTTTTCATCAGGAGGGCGAGGTAGAGGCCGGCCGGGCCTCCGCCGAGAATCGCGACGTTCACGGGGCGGAGTCTAGCAAAGGGGGCCCGCCCCCGTCCCGTGTGGTCCTGTAATCCTGTGGTAGCGTAGAAGCTGTCCGGTTTCAGACGCAGGCGATCCGCGGCGCAGGTCCGAGCCGCGCTGGAGGTAGCCTTGAATCGAATTTCGGAGCAGAGATCCTCTGGGTGGATGTCCGGAGTGGCGTTCCTGTTGGCGGGTTGCTTGGCCGTGCCTGCGTTCTCCCAGGCTACCGCCGCAACCGGCACGGCGACGCCCGATTCCGGCTTCGACGAGGTCGAGGTCGACCTCGAAGGGCAGCTCTTCAACGAGACGCTCCCCTTCGACGTGCCGTTCCTCCTCTACGGCGCGGTTCCCCCGGGAGCGAAGACCCTGGAGGTCCGGTGCTGGAAGCTCGACAGCTCCGGGCAGCGGGATCGGAAGGAGGATCGGAAGGAGAGAAAGAGCGGCGAGCCCGTGATCCTCGACGCGAAGGACCTGGCGGCGATGCCGGACGGCAACTGCTGGAAGGGCGGGC
>JANOCF010000646.1:0-1558 GCA_031412055.1 Holophagales bacterium
CGCGGCGCGCCCGGTCCGCGGCTGTTCGTCACCGCCACGGTGCACGGCGACGAGCTCAACGGCGTGGGGATCCTGCGCGACCTGCTCAACGACGCCGACTTCAGCGGCCTCAAGGGGACGCTGATCGCCGTACCCGTGGCCAACGTCCCCGGCTTCCTGGTCCAGGACCGCCGCCTGCCCGACCGCCGCGACTTGAACCGCAGCTTCCCGGGCAGCCGCAAGGGCTCGCTCACCGCACGGCTGGCCGACACCCTGTTCCGCGAGGTGATCCGCCAGAGCGACTTCGGGATCGACCTCCACACCGGCGGCGGCGAGCGTACCAACTACCCGCAGATCCGCGCCGACCTCTCGAACCCCCGGGTCGCCGAGCTGGCGGAGGCCTTCGGCATCCCCCTGGTCGTCGGCGGGTCCGGCCCGGAGGGTTCTCTCCGCCTCACGGCCGTGGCGGCGGGCGTGCCCACGATCGTGTACGAGGCGGGCAGCGCGCGGCGGCTCGAGCGGCCGTTCATCCGCACCGGGATCGAAGGCATCCTGAACGTGATGCGCTCTCTGCGCATGCTGCCGGGCGAGCCGGCCGAGCCGCCCCTTCGCCTGCGCATCGAGCGCACCCACTGGGTCCGCGCCCAGGCCGGCGGTATCCTGGATCTCCAGGTAGCCCTCGGGGAGCCGCTGCGCCGCGGGGTGCCGATCTCGATCAACACGAATCCCTTCGGCCGCGAGCGCAGCCATCTCAAGGCGCCTTACAGCGGGATGGTTCTCGGACTTACGCAGCTCCCGCTGGTTCACCCCGGGGATGCGGTCTGCCACCTGGCGCGCCTGGACGCCCGGGAACTGCAGGCCTGGGACGAGTACTGGCGTCCGCGGAGGCGCCTGGACGATGTATGATCCCGCTGGTCGCGATGGTTGAAGAGCACGATTTTCACCCGCGCCCGTGCTTGCAAAAAGGACTTACTTCCTCTTAGCCAAGCGGAGGGGGTTGCAGGGACCAGAGGGGTGTTGGTATCATCTCTCACCAGTCGCGTAGCAGTTCTCAGCAAGCTCCCAGACTGTCCTCGCAAGCCCTCGCGGACAAGATTTCCACACCCTGTGGAAAATCTGTGGAATTCGAGTATCTACCCCGTCGACCTGCCACGTTCCGAGGTGTGCAATTGGCTCAATCCTTGTGGTCTCTCCTTCAAAGACAGCTTCAGCACGAGCTCGACCCCGAGGAGTTCGCCACCTGGTTCCTGCCGCTGCGGGTCCGTAACGAGTCCGACGACCGCCTGGTCCTGCAGGCGCCGAACGCCCGCTTCCTGCGCACGCTGGAGGAGAGCTACCGCTCCACGGTCGACCGCGCCCTGGCCGGTCTGGACTCCTCGCCGTTCGAGGTGCTCTTCGTCCTGGAGGAGGAAGAGGAGGCCGGCGACGAGTTCATCGCGCCGTCCCACTTCAACCACAAGTACGTGTTCGGCACCTTCGTGGTGGGCAAGTCCAACGAGTTTGCCCACGCCGCGGCCAAGGCCGTGGCCGAAAACCCGTCCCAGAGCTACAACCCGCTCTTCCTCTACGGCGGCGTCGG
>JANOCF010000647.1:0-12496 GCA_031412055.1 Holophagales bacterium
CCGCGCTCGCCCGGCTGCCGAACGTCCGGGAGGTCGCGGTCGTCGCTCCGGAGGCGCCCGCCGGAGGAGACCGCGGGCGCCGGCTGATCGCCTGCCTCGTCCCCCGGGACGATCTCTCCGGCCCCCCGGACACCGATCTCCTCCGGGCCGGCCTGCTCGGCAAGCTCCCGGAGCCCATGATTCCGTCGGTCTTCGTCTGGCTCGAGGCGCTGCCGCTCACCGCCACCGGCAAGGTGGACCGGAAAGAGCTGATCCGCCGGGTCGGGAACGTCCGTCCGGAAGCCGGCAGCTTGCCGCCTCGCGATGAGCTGGAGCGTGAGCTGGCGGCGATCTGGGAGGACCTCCTGGGGGTTCATCCGGTCGGCGCCCGTGACGACTTTTTCGACCTTGGCGGCCATTCGCTGTTGGCCGTGCGTCTGGCTTCGCGGATCGGCTCGCGCTTCGGCCGGGAGCTGCCCATCGCCACCCTCTTCGAGCGCCGGACGATCGAGGCGCTGGCCGGCTGGCTCCGCCCGTCGCTCGCACCCCGTTCCGCATCTCCGCTGGTCCGCATCCAGCCGGAGGGATCGAGGCCGCCGCTGTTCTTCGTCCACCCGGGTGGCGGCGGAGTCCTCTGCTACGCGGACCTGGCCCGCGCCCTCGGTCCGGACCAGCCGCTGTACGGCCTCCAGGCGCCGGGCCTGGATGGCGAGAGCGCGCCGCGCGAACGGCGCGCGGAGATGGCCGGTCTCGCCCTGGCCGCGGCGCGCACGGTCCAGCCCTCTGGACCCCTGCACCTCGGGGGATGGTCCTTCGGCGGGCTCGTGGCCTACGAGATGGCCTGCCGCAGCGGCGCCGGATTGGTCGCCATCCTGGATATCCCTCCGCGGGAGCTCGAGCGTGATGACCACGCCGATGAAACCGAGCTGCTGGTGCGCGGGCTGGCCGAGCAGTTCCTGGATGCCGTGCCGCTTACGGCTGACGAGCTGCGGGGTCTCGATACCCGCGCCCAGGTCGCGAAGATCCTGGACGCGGCGAGGCGGGCGGACCGGCTGCCGGCCGACTTCGACGAGCGCCAGGCCGTCAGCCTGGTCGAGGTGTTCAAGGCGAACCTGCGGGCTGGGAGCTCCTGGCAGCCGCGGCCCTATCCCGGGTGCGTCACCCTGTTCCGGGCGGCGGCCAGCGAGCGCCTCGATGACAACGGTGGAGGATGGGAGACCCTGGCGGCGTCCGTGGACGTGGTCACCGTTCCCGGCGATCACCACCACATGGTCAAGCCGCCGCACGTGGAGAGCCTGGCGCGAGAGCTGATGGTGGCGCTGGAAAGGGCCGCAGGAGACGCCAACCCGTGAACCTCAGCCTTCTCCTCTCCGCCGGAGACGATCCGCGCCTTCTCTTTGAAGTCGCCCGCGAGGCCGACCGCCGAGGGCTCGCGGCGCTGTGGCTGCCCGAGCTGGACGGTTCCGGCCTCTTCCCGAATCCGGCGGTCGCCGCGTCCGCGCTGGCCGTGGTCACACAGAGAATCGCGCTGCGGGCCGGCGGGATCGGACTCCCGCTCCACAACCCGATCCGAGTGGCGGAGGAGTGGTCGCTGGTGGACAACCTCTCCGGCGGCCGGGCCGGCATCGCCTTCGGCCCGGGAGATCTCCGCGACGTGGAAACCGTCCGCCGGCTCTGGCGTGGAGAGGCCGAGCGCATCCCCGATGGCGAGGGGCGCCTCATCGACATCCGCATCCTCCCGCAGCCGATCCAGCGGGAGCTGCCGCTGTGGCTGACCGACGGCCGGACCGCAGCCGCTCTCGGTGCCAGCCTCTTTGCCAGGGACGAAAACGAAATTGACGCCTACCGGAGCGGCGGCGGGCGTTACGTCACCGTCGCAGCCACGCTCCCGGAGTTGGAGCGCCTGAAGGCGCTCGGCATCGACGAAATCGCATGCCGGGTCGGTCTCACAGAGGCTCTCTCCATGATCGAGGAGATCCATGGCCGACAGGGCCGATGACCTGACGAAACGCCTGGCCGGGCTGCCGCCGGAGAAGCGGGAGCTGCTGCTGCGCAGGCTGAAGAAGGAGGGTCTGGCCACGCCGGGAGAGCGCCCGGCAGAGTCGGTCCCTCCTATCCCGGCCTTCGACATGGGACCGGAGCCCGGGCCCTCGGACCGGCCGATCGAATTCAGCCTCTTCTTCTTTTCGGATGGCGGCGCCAAGACCCCGGCCGAGAGCTACGAGCTGCTGCTGGAGAGCGCCCGTTTCGCGGACCGCCACGGGTTCGCGGCGGTCTGGACCCCGGAGCGGCACTTCCAGGACTTCGGCGGTCTCTATCCCAATCCGTCCGTGCTGGGCGCGGCGCTCGCCGCCGCCACCGAACGGCTCGGCATCCGGGCCGGCAGCGTGGTCCTGCCGCTCCATTCACCCGCGCGCATCGTCCGGGAATGGGCCGTGGTCGACCGCCTCTCCGGCGGCCGGGCCGGCGTCTCCTTCGCCTCGGGCTGGCACCCCACCGACTTCGCCCTCCAGCCGGAGGGCTTCCCCGACCGCAAGGAGCGCATGTTCCGCGGCATCGAAACCGTACGGGAGCTATGGCGCGAGCTTCAGCCGCGCCCCGTGCAGCCGGATCTGCCGGTCTGGGTCACCTGCTCGACCACCGCCGCGAGCTGGACCCGGGCGGGCGAGATCGGCGCCAACGTGCTCACCATCATCCAGCCCCTGCCGACCCTGTCCGAGCGGATCGACCGGTATCGATCGGCGCGGGCCGAGCGCGGTCTCGATCCCGAGGCGGGGAAGGTGACCGTCATGGTCCACGCCTTTGTGGGCGATGACGAGGACGCGGCGCGGGAGACGGTGCGGGCGCCCATGACCTCCTACCTCAAGACCTATTTCGATCAGTACGGATTTCTGGCCGGCGGCAGCCTGGAGGGGGTGCGGGAGTCGGACGTCGATGCTCTGCTGGGCCTGGCGTTCGAAAGCTACTTCTCGTCCCTCTCCCTGCTGGGGAACCCCGACAAGGGCGCCCGCTTCGTCAACCGGCTGCGCACCATCGGAGTGGACGAGGCAGCCTGCCTGATCGACTTCGGGGTCGACGCGCCGTTCATTCTGAAAGCCCTGCCGGCTCTCGCCCGCCTGCGGATGTCCGTGTCGTAGAAACCGTGCCACGGCAACAGGCGTCATATTCGCTCTTGCGGACACCCTGAGGAATAGAGGCCGCCGTAAGTCGGCGGCCCCTCCTTCGAAAGGAGCAGCGCATGAGTAGACGCAAGGCCATGGCCGTCTGGGTGGTGGTCGTCAGCCTCACGATCGGGGCAGGGCTGGCTACCGCGACGAACCGCAACGGATGCTGGAAGTACGCCGATGCCGTGATCAACTGGTACAACGCCGGGACAGGCGCCTATCTCAATATCTTCGAGGAGGAGGCGAGGATCGACGCGGACTCGTGGTCTCCCTCCACCGATGTGAATCTCGTGTCCAGCGGCGCCGGGAGCACGGACCACCTGAGCGGCTACAACGCCTTCTATGGGAACACCGGCTGGCTCCTCATGAACGAGATCACGTCGTACAGCGGCTGCACGATCAGGTCGGGCCGCTTCCGTTTCAACCAGACCTATCTCGACAATGGCTCCTATGCCCTGAACCAGAAGAAGCATATGGCCTGCAACAGCATCGGGACCCTCCTGGGGTTGTCCAGGGACGATATCAACAAGGGTTGCATGAACAGCACGATCGTGGCGCCCTTTCCGAGCGCTCACGACCGCACCATGATCAACGGTATTTACTAGGAGGAGCCGGACATGATCTCGCACAAGCTTTTCTGGTCCCTGACGCTGGTGCTCGCCGTGTTCGGTTTCACCGCGGGCTCTCTGGTCGGTCATGAGCAGGCGCCTCTGATCCGCGGCTCAGAGGCGGTATGGAAAGAGGTTTTCCAGTCGCCCGCGGAGATGGTCCGCAGTGTCGATTCCATCGTTCTTGCCAGGATGATCGAGGCGCAGCCCGGACGGGTCGCCGGTTCCGCGGCGGATGATCTGCCGTTTGAGGTCGTGGAATTCGAGGTCCTTCGCGGCTTCAAGGGCGCGGCGGCCGGGGGCCGGGTGTTCCTGGAGCGCGCCGGCGGTTCGGGTGTCTCCCTGGAGTTCGACGGGGGTGCCTTCGAGCCCGGAGCCACCTACCTCCTCTTTCTGCGGCAGCAGGAAGACGGGCCTTACTTCTACCAGGTCAACGACCAGGGCCGTTTCCTGGTTGTAGACGACCGCCTCCGGGCTTCCGCCCCCCACGACGAGGTAGCCGCCTTCTTCGAAGGCCGCCCTGTCCGCCAGGGCCTCGGCTTCGTACGCCAAACGATGGAGAGCCACCCCTCCTTCCCGAACCCTACCCCTTCGCGTCGTTGAGCAGCTTGCGGACCACCTTCGACACCATCTTCTCCAGCTCCTCGGAGGTCGGCTCGCCGGTGGGCGGCCGTTCTTCGGGCTGGAAGGGACCGATGCCCTCCAGGATGGCGCGCATGCGGGTGGCCGACTCGCTGGGCGGCGAGGGCTTGCGCGGGTACGCAAGCTGGAAGAACTCCGCCGGCGCCAGACCGAGGACGTCGAGAATCAGGAGGATGTGCTCAACCTTGAGCTCGATGGTGCTGGCGAAGAGCCGGCTCAGATAGCCGTAGCTCAACCCGAGCTTCTTTTCGACGTCGCGGTTGCTGACGTCGAGGATTCGCATCGCAACACGGAGCACATGCAGCAGTCGCTGGACCTCATCTTGAACCATGAGCGGGAGTCTACATCAAAAGGAGGGATGAGTCGATTGTCCCTTCAGGAAATTTACGTCTTGACAAGCGGTACTCATGGATTGTAGAAATGGTCAATCACGCTGCACTCAACGTCCGAGTTGATGAACTACGCAAGGAGACAGAGATCATGGACAAGTCCGACAAGCTCGATGCGTCGACAAGGTTGTCCAACGCTTTCTCCCCGGAGTACCTGGACCGGCTCCGGGAGAGGAGCGAGCCGCCTGCGTCCGGGGAGAGCGAGGGCGCCGGCCCATGGGAGCTGCGGAACCGCGAGGGCATATACCCGCTGTTCCGGAGCTGGGAGGGGTATGAGCACGGCGATGTGCCCGAGGCGGTGTTCGACGACCGGGAGGCCGGGCTCATCTTTTTCGCGGTGCGTCCCGCGTCGGGGCGCGAACCGGTCTTCCGTTGCCTTCAGCCCGTGGCGGCGGAGGGATTTGCGGTGGAGAGCGGAGGCGAGGAGGTGGGCACCTGCGCTTCTTCGACCCGGCCTGGCTCCAGGCCGCGCACGTCGCCGCGTGCCTGGCGCGGTCCCCGGTGGCGCTCGCCGCGCTGCTGGAGGCGGGCGGACCGGCGTTTCAGGAGCAGGTGGGGCGGATCCTGGGCCGGAACCTCCTGGCAGCCCCCGAAGGGTGAGCTGGGAAGGCTGAAAACGGCGCCGGAAGTCTATCCAGCCGCGCCGGAAGTCTCCCGGCGATTTTTAATGACTATCGGGCGGAGTTTGAAGACTATCCGGTGCAGTTTGAAGTCATCCGGCGCGGCCTGAAGTCTATTCAACGCGGCCGAATGCCTTTAAATCGCAAAGATAGTCTATCGGGAGAGTTTTAAAGGCATCCGGAGCCGCAGCAAGCGAGAGAACGGATGATGGGAGAAGGTTTCAGCTACACTGGAGGGGCTTGGGAAACGGGGGCGTGCCGGCAAGCACGTCCCCGGATTTACAGCTCAGGCAGCAGCAGTGGGATCAGGAGCGGGAAGCTTCGGAGCTTTTTCAGTCGTTCTGGTGCCGCGCGAACGGCTCCGGAAGGGCTGAAGCTGGAACTCCGTAAGCTTCTCGCTCTTGTATCCGTACTTCGCGCGAACGGCGGCCCTCAGACGGGCCACCAGCGCCTCTCCCATCCGCAACTTCTCATCCAGGTCGCGAAGACTCTGCTGGGCTCGCGCCTGCATCGCGATCTGCTGGTTTCCCAGTTCCATGGCCTCGGCCAGCAGCACCTGCAACTCGATTCGATCCGCTTCCAGGTGAGGAAGGTCGGAGACGTTGGCGAGTACGGCATTCGCGATCATCTCCCACTTGGTGACCGTCTTGGCAAACAAAAGACCAGGCATTGCAATCTCCTTCTTTTAAGCGTCCAGAGCCATCATGGCCCCGGTGCGGAGTGAATACTGAGGTCTTCCTGCCGTAATGTCAACATAGTTGAACAAATTTGGAGCATAGATCTTGTTGGCGCAAATGTTTAGCGATATTTGGAGTCGGCGACAACAAGAATGAAGTTCCAGAGACTTCATGGCATTTTACGCTAATGCGACACATTTCGGGGTGCGAGCGACACTATGCTTGTAGCAACGCCCTGTTCTGTAGCTCGGGCGCCAAGGCCATAGAGGCCTCGGCAGTTCCTTGGAGGAGGATCGAAATGTCTCGAACCCTGCGTACGCTTTCCGCCCTGGTTCTGACGGTCTTGTTTCTGACGAGCCCCGTCGCAGCCGCGGCTTTGCCGGGCCAGACCGGCGTGGAATCTCTGTGGAGCTCGGCCTGGGAGTGGCTGGTGAGCACCATCCTGCCCGGCCCGATCGGCGGCGAACCGCTCCCGGGTGCCGGGACGAATGGCGATGCGGGAGTAGGAATCGATCCGGATGGCGTCACGGTTACTGGTGCGAACCCCGAGCGGAGCCGGGAGGTTCGTCAGGACCTTTGATTTTTTGGTTGACTTCCATGAAAGTACTGGAACCGGGGGGCGGATCTCCGCCGCCTCCCGGTTGTGTGTGATAATCCTTAGACCTTTGTTTGTATTTGAGGGACGAAAGGAGCCGTGCTTGGCCGAGCACCCCACTCAGGATGAGTTGCAGGATTTCTTCGCCGGCGGCTTGCCAGCCGGGCGCGCCCGCTTCGTGGTGGCGCACTTTCTCCGCGGCTGCGGGACCTGCAGCGCGGCGTTGCCCGCCGAGGCGGAGACCCTCCTCGGTACGGCTTCCACGGCTCGGCAGGAGAGCCCCCGCTACGACGATGCACTCGACCGCGCCTTCGCCGCCCAGCGCTGGCACGGGCTCGACGCTCTGAAGCAACGAGCCAAGACGCGGCAGGCTCTCGCCTTGATTCAGGCGAGCGGGATCGAGGGGCTGGCCGAGGCGCCCTCGGAGTTCAAGGGCATCCCGGGCTGCGAGGCGCTCCTCGAGCAGAGCTGGGCTCTGCGCCACGACGATCCGCAGAAGATGCTCGAGCTGGCCAACATGGCGGCGATCCTGGCCGACCAGCAGGATCCCGGGCTTCACGGCGCGCGGCGGATCGCTGATCTGCGCTGCCGCGCGTGGGCGGCGCTCGGCAACGCCTATCGGGTGGCCGACGAGCTTGGGTCCGCTGAATGGGCATTGGGGCGCGCCGCCGAGCTCCACCTCCAAGGCACCGGCGACGAGGTCCTGGCCGCTCGGCTCCTCGATCTCCAGGCTTCGCTCTGCGGCGCTCAACGCCACTTTACGGCCGCCATGGAGGCGCTCGATGCGGTTTTTTCCCTTCACCGGCGCCGCGGCGACGACCACCTGGCCGGCAGGGCTTTGATCAAGAAGGGCCTCTACACCGGTTATGCAAACAATCCAGAGGGGGCCGTCCGCCTGCTGACTCAGGCGCTCTCGCTGATCGACCAGGAGCGGGATCCCCAGCTCACCCTCTCCGCCATCCACAACATTGCAGCGTTCTTGGTCGACTGTGGCCGTTTCCGCCGGGCGCGGGCCATGATCTGGGAGAACCGTGGGCGCTACGAGCAGCACGGCGGCCGCATCGACCGGGTGAAGCTGCGGTGGTTGCAGGGGCTGATCGACGCAGGAATGGACAATGTCACCAGAGCAGAGGAGGCGCTGGTGGAGGCGCGGCAGGGGCTCGACGAGGCGGGGCTGCGCTACCATTCAGCGCTCTCGGGTCTCGACCTCGCCAGTATCCTCCTGCGCCAGAGGCGCGGGGGGGAGGCGCGCGACATGGTGCTGGAGGCCACGGGAGTCTTCCTGGAGCTGAGAATTCAGCGCGAGGCCATGGGCGCGGTGCTGATGCTCCGCCAGACTTTCGAGGCCGGCGTGGAGGCCAAGGTCCTCCTGGATCAGGTCATCCTTTTCCTGCGCCGCTTGGAGCACGACCCGACGCTTACGTTCAGCGCCTGGTTCCTTTAGTAGTCGGGGGCTTTCCCCGTTCTTCGAGGCGAGCGCGGGTCATGCGCTCGCGCAGTCCGCCTTCCTTCAGGAAAGACCTCTCCAGGTGCCGGATCTGCTGGTCGAGCAGGTAGGTGGTCACCCGGATCAGGCCGATGATCACGTTCGCGGCGATTTCCGGGGCCGGGTTCTCGATGCCCTTGCGGAACGTCTCGTACGTCGCGTCGGGAATCCTGTTCAGGCTGCGAAGGCGCAGCGAGTAGGCGTGCTCCCCTGGCCATTCCTGAAGGCCCCTTGCGCGCAGGAAATCGAGGTAGTCGGCCAGCAGCTCTTCGAGACTGGCGCGGGCCACGTTGGTCAGCTTGATCTCGCTCTCCTTGGAGGTCGCCGAGGCCATGCTGCCTTCGACGATGTTCTGCTTGCCGGAACGCGCCGCCTGGATCATCTGGTCGTGGGTGCGGCTGCGCCTGTCGATGAAGCGGTCACAGAAAAAGACAGTGGCGTCGTACACGATCTCCGACTTCTGGTAAGAGAGGAGCTTCTTGTAGCCGCCGTGCGGCGGGATGAAGCCTTCGCTCATGCGCCAGGCCCTCTGAAGAAAGGACCAAAAGGACTTAAAGGACCTAAAGGACTTAAACGACACGGAAGGAGGGTCGTTGGTGCCTTGGGTGTCTTCGGTTTGTCCTTTGGGTCGTTTAGGTCGTTTATGTCCTTTTGGTCCTTGTCTTAAACCCGCCCCGACCGCCGCAGACGCTCCAGGTGGGCCAGAATCTGCCGCTCGGCCAACGGCCACGCCTCCCTCGGCGTGTCCTCGTAGACCCTCGGGACCAGCTCGGCAGGCTCCCGCAGCCCTTCGTTCCAGGCGGCCAGCACCTTGCCTTCTCGCCACAGACGGTGGTCGATGTACTCCCGGAGCTTCTCGGCCCCCTTGAGGATCGCCGGGCCGTGACCGGGAAAGAGCGTCCGCGGCCTCAGGGAGGCCAGTTTGCCCAGGGACCCAAGATAGTCGTCCATGTCGCCCTCGGGTGGGTCCACCACGATGGTGCCGATGCCCGCCACCAGGTCGCCCACCAGGACGGAGCGCTGGCCCTCCTCCAGAAAGCAGAGATGGCCGCGCGCGTGGCCAGGGGTATGGACCACCACGACGGTCATCGGCGGGTTCGAAGGCTCGCCGGCCAGCACGATCCGCTGGCCGTCCGCCAGCTCGCCGTCCACCTTGATGCCCCAGGCGGCCACCCGTTCGGCCGTCAGGGGGTGGGCCAGCACCGGCACGTTCAGGGAGCGCCGCAGACGCTCGACGCCGCCGATGTGGTCCGGATGGTGATGGGTCAGCCAGATGGCCGTGACCCGCCGGCCGAGCCGCTCCTTGGCGACAGCCAGCGCCCGCTCCAGCCGCTCGTTCTCGCCGTCGAGCGGCGAGCCGGGGTCCACCAGCACCGCGTCGCCGTAGCCCAGGAGGTAGGTGTTCGTGGTGGAGGCCGGCGGGAGGGTGTGGGTTGCGAGCGGGAACATGAGCACCCCGGGACGCAGCTCGATCCGCCGGAACGGGCCGAGGTTCGTCTCCAGCGGATTGCGCAGGCGCCCCAGCCCGGCCTCGGGGCCGTGACTGGCGAGGACGCTCAGAATGTGGAGGATCGGCGGCGCGGCGAGGACGTCGCCGCGCTGCCACGAATCCCAGGCCTCGGCGGGATCGATCCACTCGCCCTCGTCGCACTCCCCGGAGAACACCGTGGGCTGGACGGGCTCGCTCTCCGGCCACTCCAGGAGGAAGAAGCGGTTGTCGAAGCGCACGGGTGCGAACGGTGGCGTCACCCAGCGTCCGGCCCAGACCAGGCGGGAGGCATTCGGAATTATCCCAAGATCCCCTAGTGCCTCGGCGAAGCTCCGCGACTTGTCGAGCACTGCGTGCCGGGCGCGGTCCAAGGCGTCCGCCGGCGCGGCAGAGCTCGCCGGGAGCATGGGGAGGATGCCGATCTCCTCGAACAGCTCGCGGAGCGCGCAGGCCACGATACCGGGGACGAGGTCCGGCCCCGGGTCTTCGACCAGCGACTCGGGGAAGCCGGCCGCGGCCGGCAGCTCGCCCATGCCGGAGGGCTCGCCGCTCACGGGGATGTTGGCGTCCGACCGGGAGAGCCCGCCGCCCGGAAAGGCGTGCCAGCCGCCCATGAAGGGCAGGGCCTCGGCCCGGCGGATCCAGAAGACCTCGATCCCGGAGTCTTTTCTGCGCCAGGGGATCACCGCCGCGGAGGGGCGGACCGGGGGCAGACCGGGCGCGCCAGCCGCGGTGCCCTTCCTGTCCGCCAGCGTCTTCAGGACCTTTTCGTAGAGGCTTCCATCCGATTCGCTCATGGCCGGCTTATATCAGATCCCCTTTGAGGGAGGCGGCAGTGACCCGTTCCGGGCCGCTCGCCGCACTGGGGAAGGGAGCACCAGGCGCGCGAGGTTACAATGGTATGACGGCACGGAGCCGTGCGAGAGGAGCGAAGAACCAGGATGAAGCCCCCCGACATCATCCGACTGACCCCCGGTAAGCGGGTCCTCTTCCTGACCAAGGAGCCGGAGCTGATCCGCCGCCAGCTCCGCGGCGAGCTGGACCTCCGCATGGAGGACCTGACGGTCGAGGACCTCCTCGACGACATCAACACCGACGCCATGACTCCGGCGTGGGTCTGCTTCAGCCACCGGCCGGAGGACCTCGCCCGCGATGCCTATGCCGGCCTGATCGTGGACGGCAAGCGCCTGTTCGAGCGCGACGCGCTGATCGACGGCAACTTCGAGGTCATCGTCTCGGGCTACCGCAAGGGCGTGGGCAGCTCCCGCGAGACCGCGGTGCAGGCGGAGAAGTGGTCCGGCATCCGGATCGCCGTCGCCGCGTCGTTCGCCCCCATCCACGCCCGCAACAACATCAGTCAGGGCGTGCTGATGGCCGACCACGGGCAGCTCCGGCGCCTGCAGTCCGGCGAGGGCATCCCTCTGGAGGAGCTCTACCGGGAGTACGACCCGATCACGCAGCTCGTGGTGCGCCACGGCGGTCTGTTCCCGTTTTCCAAGGATCTGGCGGCCGGCGAGGTCGAGCTGCCGCGGCCGGACACCGGCCCCCGGCCCATGACCATGGCGGAGAAGATCCTCGCCGCCCACCTGCTGACCGCGCCCGACGGGGCGCGCTACGTCAAGCCGGGCGACGCGGTGGTGGTGTCGGTGGACGGCGGCTACTCGCACGAGTTCACCACGGCCCAGGTCCACTACTTCCTCGAGCAGGAGTACGGCAAGGATTACACGGTCAAAAATCCGGGCAAGTTCGCGGCCTTCGAGGATCACCTGGTCTACGCGGACGAGGTCCCCAAGATGCGCCCGTTCCTCGACAAGATCGAGACGCTGCGGGAGCTTCAGCGGGAGTTCCAGCGCCACACCGGGGTGCGCGACTACTCTGCGAAGAACCGGATCTCTCCCGGTATCTGCCACGAGGTGGCCCGAGAGGAGTTCATCGATCCCGGCGACTTCATCCAGGCCACGGACAGCCACACCTGCATGGGCGGGGTCAACAACGCCCTGACCTGGGGCGTGGGCGCCACCGAATACGCCGACCTGGTGCACCAGGGCTTCACGCAGGTGGAAGTGCCGGAGTCGATCCGCTTCGAGCTGACCGGCAGGCTCGACACCGGGGTCACGGCCAAGGACCTGATGCTCTTCATCCTCCTCAACTATGCCCGGCCCCAGGTGACGCTCAACCGGGTCATGGAGTTCACCGGCCCCGGCGTGGCCACTCTCTCGATGGACGAGCGCGCCACCTTGACCAACATGGCCACGGAGTGCTCGGCCCGCACGGCGATCGTCATTGCGGACGAAGAGACCTTCCGCTGGCTGGCGGAGTGGCGGCCGGGGATCGATGTCGAGGCGCTGCGCGCCCGGGCGGTCTTCCCGGACGAGGGGGCGGAGTACGCGGGCGGGGTGCACACGATCGACCTCTCCCAGATGCGTCCGATGGTGGCCCATCCTGGCGATCCGGACCAGGGCATCCCGTCCGACCCGACCAACGGCGCCTGGGTCGACGAGATCGGCGACGTGCGGGTCGACATCGCCTACGGCGGGAGCTGCACGGCGGGCAAGATCGACGACCTGGTCTTCTATCACCAGGTGGTCAAGGAGGCGGTGGATGCCGGCCTCAAGGTGGCGCCGGGGGTGAAGTTCCTGATCCAGTGCGGCTCGGCGGCGGTGGAAGACTTCGTGAACCGCAACGGGCTTGCCGATACCTTCAGGCAGGCCGGGGTGACGCTGATCCATCCCGGCTGCGGCGCCTGTATCGGCTGCGGGCCGGGCGTTTCGGACACCGCCGACCAGGTGACCATCTCGGCGATCAACCGCAACTACAAAGGACGCTCCGGCCCCGGCAAGCTCTGGC
>JANOCF010000648.1:0-1746 GCA_031412055.1 Holophagales bacterium
CCGGCGCCGTGCTCACCACGGCTGCTCTCCTCCCCGCGGTGGAGCGGCTGCGGGTGGGTGTGCCCTGCTTTCATGTTGATGGGATCGAAGATGTCGAAGCGGAGGCCTGGCGCGATCCGGACCCGACCGCCGAGCACCTGGCGTTCCTCCAGTACACCTCGGGATCCACCAGCACGCCGAAAGGGGTGATGGTCTCCCACGGGAACCTGGTGGCGAACCAGGCAATGATCCAGGAGGCCTTCCGGACGGACGAGGGCTCGACCGTGGTGAGCTGGCTGCCGCTCTACCACGACATGGGGCTGATCGGCGGACTGCTTCACCCGCTCTGGCTGGGAGCGCACTGCGTCCTGCTGTCGCCCCTCCACTTCCTCCAGCGCCCGCTACGCTGGCTGCGGGCTATCTCCCAGTACGGCGCCAGCGTGAGCGGCGGCCCCAACTTCGCTTACGAGCTGTGCGCCCGGAAGATCTCTCCCGAAGATGCGGCGGAGCTGGATCTGAGCCGCTGGCAGGTAGCGTTCAACGGTGCCGAGCCGGTGCGGGCCGAGGTCCTCGAGAACTTCGCCCGGGCGTTCGCAGGCTCCGGGTTCCGGAGGTCCGCCTTCTTCCCCTGCTATGGCCTCGCGGAGGCGACCCTGCTGGTGTCCGGCGGCCGGGCTCGGGAGGAGGTGGAGGTGCTCCCCGACGACCGGCGTCTGGTGAGCTGCGGCGGCGTCCCCGCCGGGCTCGACGTCCGCGTGGTCGATCCCGAGACTTTCCGGGAGAGCCCGAAAGGCGAGGTGGGCGAGGTCTGGGTCGCGGGACCGTCCGTGGCCCTCGGCTACTGGAACCGGCCGGACGCCACGGCCGAGACGTTCGGCGCCCCTTTGGAGGGCCGTGGGTCCTATCTGCGCACGGGTGACCTGGGGCTCGCGCGCGGCGGCGAGCTGTACATCGCCGGACGGATCAAGGATCTGATCGTGATCCGCGGGCGCAATCTCTATCCGCAGGACGTCGAGTGGACCGTGGAGCGGAGCCACCCGGCGGTCCGCCCCGGCTGCGGCGCGGCCTTCGCGGTGGATCTGGACGGCGAGGAGAGCCTGGTGGTCGTGCAGGAGGTGGACATCCGGCAGGGCGCCAGCCTCCCGGAGATGGCCGCCGCGATCCGGCAAGCGGTGGCCGAGGAGCACGAGGTGCAGGCGGCCGCGCTCGTCCTGGTCAAGCCCGGCGGCGTGCCCAAGACCACCAGCGGCAAGATCCAGCGCCGCGCCTGCCGGGAGCTCTTCCTGACCGGCGGGCTCGCTCCCCTGGGCGAGTGGCGGCCGGGTGCGCAGACAGAAGGTGAAAAACAGACGCGCGTGGCGCCGCGGACCGCCTCCGAGGAGCGTCTCGCCCACGCCTGGGAGGAGGTCCTGGGCCTCGCCGCCGGCACGGTGGGAGCGGACGACAACTTCTTCGCCCTGGGCGGCGACTCCCTGCGCGGCACCCAGCTCCTCGCCCGGCTGCAGGAGGCCGCGGGGATCGAGATCCCCCTGGAGCAGCTGTTCGCGGCCCCGACGCTGGCCGAGCTGGCCGCGCTTCTGGACGCCGCGGTGGCTCCAGGAAGCGCGGATCCCGTGGAAGTCACGGACCGCAGCGGGCCGATCCCTCTCACCTCGCCCCAGCGGCGGCTCTGGTTCCTCGACCAGCTCGAGCCGGGCAACCCCGCGTACAACCTCGGGATCGCGGTGCGGCTCACCGGCGATCTCGACCCCGAGGCCCTGCGCCGGG
>JANOCF010000649.1:0-12887 GCA_031412055.1 Holophagales bacterium
CGGTCGAAGAGGACCAGGAGCTTCTCGAAATGCTCCAGGGTCAGCTGGCCATCGACCCGAAACAAGGGATGGGCCACTGAGCAGAGGATGTCCTTCTCTCGCAAGTAGTCTCGCAGCTCGTAGAGGTTGCGCCGCAGCCGCTGGATCTCGCGGTGCTGCGCCTCGTCGATGCCGAGGACCAGGACGTGGACCTGGCAGCGGTCCTCGGGAAACTCGGCCGTGACCTCACAGGACAGGAACGTGCCGGGCAGGTGGGCGATCTCCAGAGCACCGCCGATCGTGTCGTGGTCGCTGATGGTGACGAAGTCCATGCCGCGCTCGCGGCAGAGCCGGTAGACCTCCAGCGGCTCCGTGAAGCTTTCGGGGGCCCGGAACTTGCGGAGGATCCATTCGATCGGGCGGTTCGAGTGCTTGCTGTGGACGTGGAGGTCGGCTCGTGCCTTCATGGCGCTCCTTTCCGGGCAGGTCATGACTCACAGGCTAGGATGGGAGCGTGGGTATTGCCGTGACGGGTGCGTTGCGAAGTGGTCACGAGATCTCTCCAGCGATTTGTCACACCGCCGCCGTGGCTTCCGTCCGCCGGGGTGTGCCAAACTGTAGAGCTTGTTGCGGGATCATGGCCCGCTGTCCGATTGGAGAGTCCTTTTTCGTGTCCGAGCCCAAGACGATCCTGCCCATCGAGCCCGTGGCCGAGAGCCTAGATCCGGCGTCCCTGTTCCTCAACCGGGAGCTCTCCTGGCTGGAGTTCAATCTCCGGGTCCTGCACGAAGCGGAGGATCCGTCCAACCCGCTGCTGGAGCGCCTGAAGTTCATCGCGATCTTCGACAGCAACCTGGACGAGTTCTTCATGAAGAGGATGGGCGGACTGAAGCAGCAGCTCGCCAGCAACATCCGGGAGCTGCCGCCGGACAGCCGCACGCCGCGCCAGCAGATCGCCGAGGTCCTGACCGCGGTGCGGCCGATGCTGGCGCGGCAGCGCCGGCTCCTCAACGAGGACCTGCTGCCGGCCCTGCGCCAGCACGGGCGGGAGATCCTGCGCTGGGACGAGCTGCGGGCGAGCGAGCGCCGCCATCTCACGGACGTGTTCCGCAAGGAGCTCTTCCCGATCCTGACCCCGCTGGCCGTCGATCCGGCGCACCCCTTTCCGTTCATCTCGAACCTGAGCCTGTCGCTGGCGGTGGCGGTCCGGGCGCCGGGCGAGCGAGAGTCCCGGTTTGCCCGCATCAAGGTGCCGCACATCCTGCCGCGCTGGCTGCAGGTTCCGAACACCCTGCGCTACGTGCCGCTGGAGGAGGTGATCACCCACAATCTGGACCGTCTCTTCCCGGGCATGGAGATGATCGAGTCCCACCCCTTCCGGGTGACGCGCAACGCCGACGTGCAGCGCAACGAGGAGGAGGCGGACGACCTGCTGGAGGCGATCCAGGAGGAGCTGCGGGAGCGCCGCTTCGCCACGGTCGTGCGGCTGGAGGTGGCCGCCGGCATGCCGGGCTGGATGCGCGGCCTCCTGTGCGAGCAGCTCGAGACCCAGGAGACGGAGCTGTTCGAGATCGAGGGGCCGCTGGCCGCGCGCGACCTGATGCAGCTCTCCGGCGCGCCGCTCCCGTCCTTGCGGTACCGCCCGTGGGCGCCGGTGACCCACCCGCGCCTTCAGCCGGCCGAGCCGGGGGAGGAGGTGGACATCTTCGGCGTCATCGCGAACGGCGGCGACCTCCTGGTGCATCACCCCTTCGACTCGTTCGGCAAGAGCGTGCAGCGCTTCATCGAGACGGCGGCGGCCGATCCCTCCGTGGTCGCCATGAAGCAGACGCTCTACCGCACCTCGGCCGACTCGCCGAACATGCGGGCTCTGATCCGCGCCGCGGAGGACCGCAAGCAGGTCGCGGTGACCGTGGAGATCAAGGCCCGTTTCGACGAGGCGGCCAACATCGAGTGGGCCGAGCGGCTGGAGAAGGTCGGGGCGCACGTGGCGTACGGCGTCGTGGGTCTCAAGACCCACGCCAAGGTCGCCCTGGTGGTGCGCCAGGAGCGCGACGGCCTGCGCTGCTACACCCACATCGCGACCGGCAACTACAACCCCGAGACGGCCAAGCTCTACACCGACCTGGGGCTGTTCACCTGCCGGGAGGACATCGCCGAGGACGTGATGCAGCTCTTCAACATGCTGACCGGATACGTCCACCAGCCGCGCTTCAAGAAGCTGCTGGTGGCGCCGATCAACATGCGCCAGCGCTTCCTGGAGCTGATCGGGCGGGAGGTCGCGCATCACAAGGCCGGCCACGGCGGGCACATCGTCGCCAAGATGAACTCGCTGGAGGACAAGCAGATCTGTCTCGCTCTCTACGAGGCCTCGGCGGCGGGCGTCCAGATCGACCTGATCGTGCGCGGCATCTGCCGTCTCCGTCCGGGTCTGCCCGGTCGCAGCGAGAGCATCCGGGTGCTGAGCATCATCGGCCGGTTCCTGGAGCACGCGCGGATCTTCTATTTCGCCAACGCGGGCAAGCCCGAGTACTTCATCGGCTCGGCCGACTGGATGGCGCGTAACCTGGACGGCCGGGTCGAGGCGATCGTGCCGGTGGAGGATATCCGGCTCCAGGAGGAGCTCAAGGCCATCCTCGACATCCAGCTCGCGGACAACGTCAAGGCGTGGGAGATGCGCGCGGACGGCAGCTACGTCCAGCGGCGGCCCGCGGATGGAGAGGAGCCCCGGCCGAGCCAGGAGCTGCTCATGCAGCGGTCCTTGGAGCGGGCAGGGCGGTAGGACGAAGAGCGGCCTTACAACTCGTCCAGGGGTCCGAGAGCGAGCAGGTGGGTGACCTCGATGCCGTCATCCAGGTCCTCCCAATAGATGGCGAACCCCCGGGGCTCGATCGTCCACCGGCTCCGCTGCTCGGGTGTCGCCCTGGCCAGCCAGTCCAGCCACCGGACCCGAGTCAGGGCGACCCCGATCTCGCGTCCATCGCTGAGGGAGACGTAGAGCATGTCTCCCACGAAGCGGATACCGGTAGCAGCGACATGCTGCGCGTCTTCATGACGCGAAGTGATCATTCCAAGCCCTCAGTAACCTGTCCTCGTTTTTCCATGTCAATCCGATGATGCGGTTCAGCTCAGGCCGACTGTAGCCGTAGCCGTATTCTACTCTCACCGGCTTGAGCCAGACCTTGGCTTCGTTCTCTCCGCGGATGACGTGGACATGAGGAGGCTCGTGCCTATCGGACGAGTAGACCGGAACTTGTAACCTTCGATGAAGATTGTCGGCATGCGCGGTCGCTTGCAAAGGGAACCGCGGGAGTGTAGCAGAGAGTCAGGCCGGCAGCGTCCAGCTCTCCGCCCCCACAAACCGCGCCAGACGCTCGAGCGCGACCTCCAGCTTCTTCCTGCGCGCCCCGGATTCCCGCACTCCGGCCTCCCACCAGACCTGGCGAATGTCCAGGCGCTTTTCCTCGCGATAGAGCTTGGGATCGAGCCGGCCTACCAGGCGCTCGCCCTCCAGGATGGGCAGGACGTAGTACCCGTACTGCCGCTTGGGCGCGGGCACGAAGGCCTCGAAGCGGTAGTCGAAGCCGAACAGGCGAAGGGTCCGCCGGCGGTCGCGTAGGATGGGGTCGAAGGGGCTGAGCAGCCGGATGCGCGAGGGCGCCGGCGGCAGGGCATCGGCCCGGGCTTCCGAGTCGAGCACGGCGTAGGCGTTGCGCGACGAGCCGTCCACCGCCTCCACCCGGACGGCTTCGATCTCTCCTGCCGCCGCTGCACGCCCGCACCAGTCTCTGGCCTGATCCAGCGGCACCGCCCGCCAGAAGGAGGCGATCTCCTCCGCCGTCGCCACCCCGAGCCGTTCGAATGCGGTGCGGCAGGCCCAGTCGAGGTGCTCGTCCTCGCCCGGCCGGGGCGCGGCATGCGCCTCGGGGAGCACGCGCTCGGACAAGTCATAGATTTTGTGGAAGTTGACCCGCCCGGCCACCGCCGCCTCGCCGGTCCGCCACAGGTACTCCAGGGCGGCCTTCTCGGGCTTCCAGCCCCACCAGGTGCGGTCGGCTTCTTCCCCGCGGGTGTCCTCGAAGTCCCGCGTCATGAGAGGACCTTCCCGGGCGAGACGCTCGCGGACCTCGGCGATCATCCGGTCCGGATCGCCGCCGATCCGCTCCTTCCACCAGGGGTTCTCCAGCACCCGCTGGCGGTAGCGCTCGAAGCGGTACCGCCAGTGCGGGTACCAGCGGGTGGGAATGGCCGAGGCGTCGTGGGTCCAGTGCTCGAAGAGACGCCGGTCGCGCTCCAGCAGACGAGTGAGTAGCGCCGGCCGGTACCCCTGGAGCCTCGCGGCCAGGGTCAGGTTGTGGGCGCGCTCCACCACGTTGATGGAGTCGATCTGGACGAACCCCATCCGCTCGACCATCTCGTACAGCCGGTCGGCGGTCACCCGGCCGCGCGGATCGTCCAACAACCCTTGGGCGCCGAGCAGCAGCCGGCGGGCGGTCGACGCGGAGATGACGGGGATCGGTCTCAGAGCTCTCGGAGGCATGACGAGGCGAGAGGATAGCCGATCGGCCCGCGCGGCGCGACAAGGCGTGAAAATCTATCCCCTTGGAGGGTAAAAGTTACCTCTCTGACCCCTCGAACCGCAGTCCGGGATTCCGCCGCGCCCGCAGCAGGTAGGCGGTGGTCTCCTGCACCAGCCGCGGGGTGGCCCGGTCCATCTCGGCCGCGTGCTGGAAGGCGGCCAGGGCCGCGAGCGCCTGCCGGTGGACGTCCTGGGAGAGGAAGATGGGCAGCATCTCGGCCGCGAGCTTCCGGATCTCGGCGCCGCGCCCCTCCTCTTGAAGATAGATGGCGGCGAGGTCCAGCGTCACCATCGAGGCGTCGTAGCCGAGCCCCTGCTCCACGAACCGCTGGCGCACCTCGCGCAGCCGGCTCTCGGCCTCGTCCAGCCGGCCCATTCCGGCCGCGATCCGCCCTTCCAGCCACTGGAGGCGGAGCCCGGTCCAGGCGTTCGGGAACTCCGCGTAGCAGGACCGGAAGCTCTCGAGATACCGCAGCGCCTCCGCAGGCCGGCCGCAGTCGCTCAGCGCCCACGCGAGGTTGTGGCGGGCCATCAGGACGAGCCGTGCCTCCGTGGCCGCGTCGATCAGCGAGAGCCCCTCGCGGATCCGCTCGACCGTCTTCTCGGGGTGTCCGGCGTAGCTCAGGAACAGGCCCTGGCTGATCAGGGCGCGGCCCTTGCGGTGGGGATCCCGGACCTCCTCGTAGATGTCGATGACCACGTCCAGGATCTCCGCCGCCTCCTCGAACCGTCCCTGATCGCTGAGCAGGGAAGCCTTGAGGTCGAGACGGCGGGCCTCCTCCAGGAGATCGGCGGATCCGTCCTCCGCGAGAGTCTCTGCGTGGGCCAGGGCCTGCTCCGCTCCCGGGAGATCGGAGCTGATGCGCCGGGCGTTGCCGAGATAGGCCCAGGCGCGGGCGCGCAAGTCCTGAACCACAGCGTGGCCGTAGTGCTCCGCGTCGAGGCGCTCGGAGAGCAGGATGGCGAGCTCCGCGATCTCGATGGAGCGCGGCGGGTTTTCAAACCCCTCCTCGAAGCTGCGCTCGATGAGCAGCTCGCAGACCGCGAGCGTCTGGTACCGGCGCGCCTCCCGCTGTTCTCGCGGCAGGCGGAGGAGCTCCGCGACCAGGTCGGGAGCGGCATCCCTCTCCAGCCGGATCAGGGCCACGCGCTGCTCCAGCCGGTTGAAGACCCGGCGCCAGCAATCCTCCTCGTCCCACGCTGGATGCCCCGCGGTCTCCCAGGGACGGGGCGCGAACGTCGCCAGGATGCCGTCGACCGTCCGCTGGCAGACGGCGCAGCCGGAGCGCAGATGATCCTCGATCCAGACGCTCTCCTCCTGGAGGAGCCCGCCCAGCGAGTAGCGCTCCAGGGTCTCTCGGTCAGGGTGGTACTTGGCCATCGGCACTTCCTTCCCCGTGTGCTCCTGCTTCCTGGAAGGTAGGTTGCCGCAGAGACCCGAAAAGTGACACCGGCGAGGAAAATCGCCGGTGCCGGGGTTGGAACAGGCATGGGGAAAGATCAGCCGATTCCGTTCGGGTCCATTCCTCCCCCGGAAGGCTTGACGATCTTGCGGAGCAGGAAAGCGAGCGTTTCGAGCAGACCGCGCTCCCGCACCTCCCGCGCGAGCCCTTCCACGTCGCGGGAGCTGAGCCTGGCGGCATGGGCCGGCGCTGCCGGGAGCAGGAGAGCAAATCCCGAAAGAACCACGGCGATCACGACGCACCGAAGCTTGCGAGCCGACATGAGAACCTCCTCCGTGGAGGGGACTGCCGCGAACGGCCACCACGGCCGCGGGCGTCCCCTCGATCCCAAAGGTGCAGGGACGGGTGTCCCAAGATGACCGAAAATTCTAAAAGATAGACGGCTGTCCTTCGCTATTCTCGCCGAATCGGGGATGGTCCTCTTTTTGCAGAAGCACATCTGCGGAGAGGGGAAGAGACTGGAAAAAGTGTTGACAAAAAGTTTTTGGATCGCGGGGTTTGAGTGCTCCTGCCATAGAAGGCGTGACGGCCGGCGTCTCGATGTGATCGAGGCCACCCGGCACGATCGTCATGCCGCGGCCGATTACGCCCGGCTGCGGCGGGCGGGCATGGGGACGGCCCGGGACGGCATCCGCTGGCACCGGGTCGAGCGCTCTCCGGGGCGCTACGACGTTTCGAGCTTTCTTCCGATGGTGCGGGCGGCGCGGGACGCGGGCGTCCAGGTCATCTGGGATCTCTGCCACTATGGCTGGCCCGACGACCTCGACATCTTCCGTCCCGAGTTCGTGGACCGGTTCTCCGAGTACTCCCGGGAGGTTGCACGCGTGATCGCGAGCGAGACCGGGGAGCCGGGCTACTACTGCCCGATCAACGAGATCTCGTTCTGGTCCTGGGGCGGCGGAGACGTGGCGTACCTCAACCCCTTCGCCACCGGCCGGGGGTTCGAGCTCAAGACCCAGCTCGTGAGGGCCAGCATCGCGGCCATCGAGGCGATCTGGAGCGTGGATCCGCGGGCGCGAATCCTCCACGCCGAGCCGGCCATCAACATCCTCCCGAACCCGGAGGCCGTGGGCGGCGCCGGGAGCCCGGAGAGCGCCGAGGAAGCCGAGGGGAACCGGCTGGCCCAGTTCCAGGCCTACGACATGCTCGAAGGCCGCCTGTGGCCGCAGCTCGGGGGCGATCCGCGCTACCTGGACGTGGTGGGCGTCAACTTCTATCCGACCAACCAGTGGGTCCTGCACGGATCCATGGTGCCGCGGGGAGACCGGCGCTTCCGCCCTTTTCAAGAGTTCCTGCGGGAGGTCTGGGAGCGCTACGGCCGGCCCGTGATGGTGTCGGAGACCGGAGCGCCGGGAGAAGAACGGGCGCCCTGGCTGCGCTACATCGGCAGGGAGGTGCGGGCGGCGGAGCTCGCCGGCGTGCCGGTCGAAGGGGTCTGCCTCTACCCGATCCTCGACTATCCCGGCTGGGACGACGACCGCCACTGCGAGACCGGTCTCTGGGGCTATGCCGATCCTTCCGGGGAGCGCGAGCCCTGCCTGTCCCTCCAGCGCGAGCTGGAGCGGCAGGTCGATCTGACACGGCGCGAGGCGCCGACGAACACGAATGGATCTCCGGACGCCGACGGCGTGCCGGAAGAGGAGATGGAGATAGAGCATGCTGCTTTCCGATGATTCGTCGAAGGACCGGGATCTCGCCGGGAGCGGAGCCGGCCACAAGCCCGATCTCGTCTGTCTCTCCCATCTGCGCTGGGACTTTGTCTACCAGCGCCCGCAGCACCTGATGAGCCGCTTCGCGCAAGACCGGCGGGTCTTTTTCGTCGAGGAGCCGATCCTGGGCGACAACTCCGAGCCGAAGATAGAGGTGAGCGAGAGGCCGGGCGGCATCAAGCTGGCGGTGCCTCACCTGCCTCACGGGCTCTCGCCGGAGCAGTCCGAGGCCCTTCAGCGCGACCTGCTGCGCGGTGTCCTGGACGAGCACGGGGTCTCCGACTTCGTCCTCTGGTACTACACCCCGATGGCGCTGCCGCACGCCGAAGGGCTCGAGCCGCTGGCCGTGGTCTACGACTGCATGGACGAGCTCTCGATGTTCCGCGGCGCCCCCCGGGAGCTGTTGGAGCGCGAGGCGCGGCTCCTCGACGCCGCCGACCTGGTCTTCACCGGCGGCCAGAGCCTCTACGAATCCAAGCGGGAGCGCCACCCGCGGGTCTTCCCCTTCCCGAGCAGCATCGAGGCCGACCACTTCGGCAAGGCGCGCAGTCTGCGGGACGAGCCGGCCGACCAGGCCGCCCTGCCGCGCCCGCGCCTCGGCTACTTCGGCGTGATCGACGAGCGGCTGGACCTCGACCTCCTTGCCGCCGTGGCCGAGGCCCGCCCGGACTGGCAGATCATCATGGTGGGACCGGTGGTCAAGATCGACCCGGCGACCCTGCCGCGCCGGGACAACCTCCACTACCCGGGCATGAAGAGCTACGAGGAGCTGCCGGCCTGGCTGGCCGGATGGGACGTGGCGCTCATGCCGTTCGCCCTCAACGAGTCGACCCGCTTCATCAGCCCGACCAAGACGCCGGAGTACCTGGCCGGAGGCCGGCCCGTGGTGTCGACGCCCATCCGGGACGTGGTCAATCCGTACGGCGAGCAGAAGCTGGTGGAGATCGCGGATGGCCCGGAGGAGTTCGTCGCCGCCGTCGAGCGCGCCCTGGCGGGCTATGGCGACGAGTGGCTGGGACAGGTGGACGAGTTCCTGTCCCACGGCTCGTGGAGCCGCACGTGGCAGCAGATGTCCGACCTGATCGACGCAGCCGTCGCCTCGCGACGGGAGGGCCTGCGCCCGGGTCTTTCGGTTCTTTGATTTCTGGTTTTTGACTTCCAACATCGTCCGACGCGTTGAGCCGCTCGGGTTGCTGCTTGGACATACTCGAAAGGAGCTGGTTCGATGTTCGACTACCTGATTGTCGGTGCGGGTTACGCCGGGAGTGTCCTTGCCGAGCGCCTGGGGCGGGGCTCGGGAAAGAAGGTCCTCCTCGTCGACCGGAGGCCGCATATCGCCGGGAACGCCTACGACTGCTATGACGACGCGGGCGTCCTGATCCATAAGTACGGGCCGCACATCTTCCACACCAACTCGCGGGAGGTCTTCGAATATCTCTCGAGCTTCACGGAGTGGCGGCCGTACGAGCACCGGGTGAAGGCGAGCGTGGACGGCCAGCTCGTGCCGATCCCGATCAACCTGGACACCATCAACCAGCTCTACGGCCTGAAGCTCAACAGCATGGAGGTGGAGGAGTTCTTCGCCACCCAGGCCGAGGCCTGCGAGTCGATCCGGACCTCCGAGGATGTGGTCGTCTCGCGCGTGGGCCGCGAGCTCTACGAGAAGTTTTTCCGCGGCTACACCCGCAAGCAGTGGGGGCTCGACCCGTCGCAGCTCGACGCCATGGTGACCTCGCGGGTGCCGGTCCGCACCAACCGCGACGACCGCTACTTCACCGACACCTACCAGGCCATGCCGCAGCGCGGGTACACGCGGATGTTCGAAAACATGCTCGACCATCCGAACATCAAGATCATGCTCAATGTCGACTACCGGGAGATCTGCGACGAAATCTCGTACGACAAGCTGATCTTCACCGGCCCGGTCGACGAGTTCTTCGACTACCGCTACGGCAAGCTGCCCTACCGGTTGCTGCGCTTCGACTTCAAGACCGTCAACCAGGAGCGGGTGCAGCCCGTGGCGGTGATCAACTACCCGAACGAGCATCTCTACACCCGGGTGACGGAGTTCAAGCACCTGACCGGCCAGGAGCACCTGAAGAGCACGCTGGTCTACGAGGTACCCCAGGCCGAAGGCGACCCGTACTACCCCGTGCCGCGGCCGGAGAACGCCGAGCTGTACAAGAAGTACCAGGCGCTCGCCGAGGCCACTCCGGACGTCCAGTTCGTGGGTCGGCTGGCCACCTACAAGTACTACAACATGGACCAGGTGGTGGGACAGGCGCTCTCCGTCTATGCCCGCATGGTCGGGCAGAAGCGTTCGGAGGCCACGCGCGCGACGCTGCCCAGCTCGTCGCGGAAGGTGCGGCAGCAGGTTACCGAAGTGGCCGAGGTCGCGGTCTCGGCCCGGCGCGGCGCCTGAAGAGAGGGTGAAAAGGCGAAGGGGACCGGAAACCCGGTCCCCTTGGTTCTTGGCGCGCGCGGCGGTGAGCTGCCGCGGAAAAGGTAGGTTGGTGCCGCGGGGCGAAGACTTCCGCCGTTGGGGGCGCCGGCCCGGCGGCGGACGCTCGCCGGTGGGCCCCCGGAAGGCCTCGGTCGCTTCAAGTGCGACCTCATGTAGGATTATACGCCATTTGGCATATTTATGGAACAGGCCTTAACGCTGTAGTGCTCCCGCCCTGATAAAGTCCCGCCCCATGGATGCGCGTTCCGCAGCGTGGGGGCAGCGTCTACGCGAGTGGGTGCGCTCCCTCGACTTCACGCTGGCCCGGAGGTTCGGCCTCGCCACCCGTGAGGACCGCATCTTTTTCTTCCTTATCATGCTGGTGGGCGTGGTCGCGGGCGTCCTCGGCGCCGTGGTTCACTCCCTGATCCAGATCTTTCAGTCGCTGCTCTGGCGTTCGCCGGGGGGGTTGCTGGAGGCCGTGCAGCAGGTGCCGCGCTGGTGGGTGGTGGCGGTGCCGGCTTTCGGCGGGATCCTCGTGGGGCTGATCGGCTGGCTGACCCGCCAGCCGGCCGGGGGCGGCGGCATGGCGGCGCTGATCGAGGCCGTGGCGCTGTCGGGCGGCCGGGTGCCGCCCAGGCCGGTGCTGGCCAACGCGCTCGCGGCCATCGCGACCGTGAGCAGCGGCGGCTCCCTGGGCCGCGAGGGTCCGCTGATCCGTCTGGGCGCCATGATCTCCTCGTGGCTCGGCTCGCGCCTGCGGCTGGAGCCGCACCGGCTCAAGGTGCTGGTGGGGTGCGGTGCCGCGGCCGGCCTCGCCGCGGCCTACAACATCCCGATCGGGGGCGCGCTGTTCGCCATGGAGGTGGTCCTGGGCAACTTCGCCCTGGACATCTTCGGCCCCATCGTCGTCTCCTCGGTGATCTCGACCCTGATCTCCCGCGCCATCGCGGGCAACACCCACCTCTACGCCGCGCCTGACTTCGCCCTGGCGAGCACTTGGGAGCTGCTGCCCTACGCCGGCCTGGGCGTGATCGGCGGCCTGGCCTCGGTGGCGTTCGTGCTCGGCGTGCGCCTGGGACGGCGCTGGTTCCGCTCCATGCGCTTCCTGCCCGACCCGCTCAAGCCGGTGGTGGGCATGACCCTGGTGGGCCTGCTGGCGCTCTGGGTCCCGCACGTTCTGGGCGGCGGAGCCGACGTCATCAACATGACCCTCGCGGGCCATCTCAAGCTGCCGACGCAGCTCCGGCTCCCGGACGACTTCACGATCCTGTTCCTGCTGGGGCTGGCCCTGGCCAAGCTGCTGGCGACATCGATCACCACGGGCTGCGGCGGCGCGGGCGGGCTCTTTACGCCGTCGCTCTTCTTCGGCGCCCTGGTGGGAGGAGCGTACGGCTTCTGGGTGCACGACCAGTGGCCGCAGTTCGCGTCCTCCTATGGCGCCTTCGCGGTGGTGGGGATGGCGGCGGTGATGGCGGGCACGAGCCATGCTCCCATCAGCTCGATCCTGATCGTCTTCGAGTTCACGGGCAACTACGAGATCATCCTGCCGCTGATGGTCTCCTCGATCATTTCAAGCACGATGTCGCGCGGGATCCGGAAGTACTCGATCTATACGGAGGCTCTGCGCCACAAGGGGATCGAGCTGCCCTGGCGGATGGAGGAGGCCGTGCTCGCCGGGCTCAAGGCCGAGGACCTGCTCGTGGAGGACCCGGACATCCTGCGGCCGGACGACCCCTACGGCACGGTGGTGGACAAGTTCCTCGCCACCCGCCGGCAGCGCCTGTTCGTGGTGGATGCCGGGAGGCTGCTGCTGGGGGCGGTCTCGCTCCACGACATCAAGCACGCCCTGGAGAGTCCGGAGAACCTCCCCGCGGTATTGGCGCACGACATCATGGTGCCGGTGGGAGAGGAGGTGCGCAGCGACGAGCGGCTGCACCGGGTGACGGAGCTCTTCGCCAAGAGCGACTTCGAGCGGCTGCCCGTGGTGGACGCCGAGAGGCGGTTTCTGGGAGTGCTCGGCAAGCGCGATCTGCTGGCGGTGTACGCCCAGGAGGTGCTCGGCCGGCCGGCCCTGATGGCAACGTTCGTCTCCAGCCGGGGATCGGAGACGAGCCGGGATTATGTCCACCTGCCGCCCGACTTCTCGGTCCGGCTGGTGGCGGTTCCCCCGGGACTGGTGGGCAAGACGCTGGCCGAGACCCGTCTGCCGCAGACGTTCGGCGCCCGCGTGCTGGAGATCCGGCGGCGCGGCCCGGCGGGAGAGGAGACGCTCATCCCGGCGGGAGACACGGTCTTCGAGCCGGGCGACCAGGTCATCCTGGTCGGACCGACGGCCGCGGTCATCGCCTTGGGGGAGGGGAAGCTCGGCGCGCTCGACGAGGCCCCGGTCCCCGCGGAGACTCTGTGAACGAAGGCGACTGGCGGCGGCCCCTCACGCCGGAGGAGCGCCGGGCGCTCCTCTTTCTGCCCACCCCGGCCGGGCTCTGCGCAAGCTGCGAGCACCTCCGGATCCTCACCTCCCGCCGCAGCGTCTTCGTCCGCTGTGGCCTCGCCGACACCGACCCAGCCTTCCCCCGCTACCCTCCGCTCCCCGTCGTGGCCTGCCGGGGATATCTACGGGCGGAGTGACGCCCGCTTTGCTGCGAATCGAGGAAGTTTCGCAGCGGACGGAGCGCGAGTCGCAGCGGAAAATCGTTCGGGCGCTGCGAAAC
>JANOCF010000650.1:0-3624 GCA_031412055.1 Holophagales bacterium
ACCGCCTCGGCTGCTACGGCTATGCCGAAGCCGAAACCCCGTGGCTGGACCGCCTGGCCCAGGAGGGCATCCGCTTCGATCAGGCCTCCGCGCAGGTGCCGCTCACCCTGCCGTCGCACGCGAGCCTGCTCTCGGGACTGCTCCCGCCTCACCACGGTCTGCGCAACAACGGCGCCGGAGCGTTCCCGGAAGGCACGGCCACCCTGGCCACGCTGCTCTCCGGCGAGGGCTACCGCACGGGCGCGTTCCTCGGCGCCTTCGTGCTGGACCGCCGTTTCGGACTGGGCCGGGGCTTTCAGACCTACGACGACGAGATCGAGCGCGCGCCCGGCGCCAACGTGGTCCTGGAGGCCGAGCGGCCCGGACGCGAGGTGGTCGACCGCGCACTCGCCTGGATGGGCCAGGAGAGTGGAAAGCAGCCGTTCTTCCTCTGGGTCCACCTGTACGACGCCCACGCTCCGTACATGCCGCCCTCGCCTCAGCGCGAGCGCCACCCGGGCCGCCCCTACGACGGCGAGATCGCTACCGTGGACGAGCAGCTCGGCCGGCTCCTCCAGGAGCTGGAGCGCCGCGGACTGGCGGACAGCACCGTCGTGGCCGTGGCCGCCGACCATGGAGAGGCCCTCGGCGAGCACGGCGAGCAGACCCACGGTCTCCTCCTCTACGAGCCGACCCTGCGCGTGCCCTTCCTGATGCGCGCTCCCGGCCTGCCGACAGGCAAGGTCATCCGGACCCCGGTAAGCCTGGTGGACGTCGGCCCGACCCTGGCCGGGATGGTCGGCAAGAGTCTCCCTGGCACCCTGGCCGGCACCCTGGATGGCCGCGACCTCTCGGCGGTCCTGCGGAACGGCGAGGAGCCGCCGCCCTCCGACGTCTATGCCGAGAGCCAGTACCCGGCCGTGTTCGGCTGGAGCCCGCTGTCGGCCCTGCGGCGGCGCGACCTCAAGTACATCTCCTCCTCCGAGCCCGAGCTCTACGACCTGGGCCAGGACCCGCGGGAGACGGAGAACCTGGCCGGCAGCCAGCAGCGGACCGGCGAGGGCTTCTCCTCCCGGCTGGCCGAGATCGAGTCGGGCGCGATCGAGACGCAGCCCATGGCCGCCGACGCCGAAACCCGCCAACGGCTGGCCAGCCTCGGTTACGTGGGCGGCGGCAGGACCGCGCCCCGGACGGCTGCCGCGAAGACCGGTCCCGCTCCGCTCAAGATGGTGGACCTCTTCCAGCGCTTCGAGCGGGCCCACAACCGGCTCGGCTCCGGCCGTCCGGAGGACGCGAAGGGAGCCTTGACCGAGTTGGAGACCCTGGTCGCGGCGGATCCGACGAACCCGGTGTTCCGGGGCAAGCTGGCGCAGGCGTGGAAGGAGCGGGGGCAGCTCGACCGCGCCGTTCCGCTCTACCGCCAGGCGGCCAACGACGCCCCGGAGGACCCGGAGGGCTGGTACAACCTCGCCACCGCCCTGCAGCAGGCCGGACGCATGGACGAGTCGCGGGAAGCGCTGGAGAAGGCCATGCACCTCGACCCGAATCGGCCGGAGGCACACAACACCCTCGGGATCGTCCACCTGGCCAAGGGCAGGCCGGACGCGGCGCGGGAGGAGTTCGAGCTTGCCGTGCGGCTCGATCCCCGCAACGCGCAGGCCCTCAACAACCTCGGCAACGTGCTGCGCGGCCAGGGCCGCTTCCCGGAGGCTGAGCGTGCCTACCGCGAGGCCATGAAGGCCGCTCCGCGGTACGCCGAGCCCTGGAACGGGCTCGGAACCCTGGAAGTGGATCGCGAACGGCCCGCAGCCGCACTCTCCTATTTTGAGCAGGCACTCCGTCTCGCCCCTCGGTACCACGAGGTCCGGCTCAACCGGGCCATCGCCTACGACCTCGCGGGCGAGACGGAGCCCGCCGCCGCGGCCTACCGGGACTTCCTGGCCGCGACGGAAGAGGACCCGCAATATCTGGAACAGCGCCGTGCCGCGCAACAGCTGCTCGCCCGGCTTTCCAACCGCGCGACGGGCCTCGCGCCGGATAAGAGGAGGTGATCGACGCCCGGAACCGGTTGGAACGCAGTCGAGCTGGTTATTTTCAGGGAGTTCAGGAATGAAGCACGATTCCTTTTTCAATCCAGAGGACTTCACAAGGAGGTCGAAAGTATGAGCTTCAAGAAGACACCGGCGATCCGCTTCGCCATCGCGGCCCTGCTCGCGCTGGCATGGATCGTCACACTCGCACCGTCCGCGAGCGCCCAGACGTCGGGCGCCACCCTGGTCGGACATGTCAACGACAAGGACGGCACCGGTATGCCGGGCGTCACCATCACCGCCACCAACAGCGAGACCGGCCTCGACCGCGTGGCCGTCACCGGCAGCGATGGCGCCTTCAGCCTGCCTTCGCTCCCCATCGGCCTCTACAACGTCCGGGCCGAGCTCTCCGGCTTCGCCACCGTGACCGTCGAAGAGGTACGGCTCAATGTGGCGACCACCCGCACGATCGAGATCGAGCTGAGCAATGCCTCCGTCGAGGAGCAGATCACGGTCGTCGACGAGGCGCCCCTGGTGCAGACCACGCCGAGCATCGGCACCATCGTCAGCGAAGAGCAGCTCGAGAACCTGCCGCTCAACGGCCGGCAGTTCGCGAACCTGGCCGTCCTGGCCCCCGGCACCGGTCTGAGCTACAACTCCGACCCGACCAAGCCCGGCCAGCTCACCGTCGCCCTGAACGGCGGCATCGGCCGCAACGTCAACTACATCATCGACGGCGGCGACAACACCGACGACACCATCGGCGGCGCGCTGCAGAACTTCAACCTGGAGAGCGTCGCGGAGTTCAACATCCAGACGCAGCAGTACAAGGCCGAGTACGGCCGCTCCACCGGCGGCGTCCTCACGGTCGTCACCAAGAGCGGCACCAACAACTTCGCGGGCAGCGCCTGGGGTTTCTTCCGCGACGACAGCCTGGCCACGAGGACCGAGACCGAAAAGCTGGCCGGCATCGAAAAGCAGGCCTACGACCGCAAGCAGTACGGCCTCGCGGTGGGCGGCCCGATCGTTCGCGACCGCGCCCACTTCTTTGCCACCTATGAGAAGACCGACCGCGAGACCGCCTACACGGTCGTCACCGGCGGCGTCCTTCCCCAGCTCGACGGCACCTCGGTGCCCATCCCGTTCAAGGACGAGCTCGGCACCGCCAAGCTGACCTTCGACGTCTCGCCCCGGCAGTACCTGCAGGTGCGCTATGGCTTCCAGGAGAACACCGACAAGTACGGCGCGAGCCCGCTCGCGGCGCCCGACGCGCTGGGCACGGTGAGCAACGAGTACAGCTCGATTCTCGCCAGCCACACCCTGCAGTTCGGCAGCGACACCCTGAACGAGTTCGTGTTCCAGTTCACCCAGTTCGACAACATCATCACCGCCGATTCGAACGCGCCGACCATCTACTTCCCGTCCGGCGTGCACTTCGGGCAGAACATCAACACTCCGCAGAGCACCGCGCAGACCAAGTACCAGTACAAGGACGACCTGAGCTTCTCGCGCAACCTCGGCGGCCGCACCCACCAGTTCAAGGCGGGCGTCAACTACATTCACGAGCCCGAGCTCGGCGGCGATTTTTCCACCGGCCTCAACGGCCAGTTCGCCC
>JANOCF010000651.1:0-5785 GCA_031412055.1 Holophagales bacterium
GCACCGGTGTAGGGGCGCTGCATGCGGCGCCCCTACACCGTACCAAGAATGTTTTGGCCCTGGACTCCCTCTCCCGCGAAGCGGGGGAGGGTAGGGGAGGGGGTCCCTTTTCTCCGCTACAATCCCGCCGTACCTGAGCCATGACGACAGACCCGACGGATCGACTCGGCCCCGGAGCGGCCTCCTCCCTGTTGGTGCTCAACACCAAGCTGAGCGACCGAAGTGGAAGTGCTCCGCTCCGTGGCGAGCGGCCTGTCCAATGCCGAGGCCGCCACGCCGGGGGCCTGAAGCCAGGATCGGAAGTACAATCAACCAGAGGGAACCATGCCGGAGTCAGCCGACGTCACCAGTTTGTTACTGGCCTACGGTCAAGGGGACCGCGCGGCCTTCGACCAGCTTCTGCCCATGGTCTATGACGACCTGCGCCGCGTCGCGCGGCGGCAGCTCAACCGCGTGTCCAACCCGGACAAGGTCCTGGACACCACCGTCCTGGTCCACGAGTCCTACCTGAAGATGGTGGACCAGAACCGGGTCGACTGGACGAGCCGCGCCCACTTCCTGGGTGTCGCGGCCCGCGCCATGCGCCAGGTCGTCATCGACTACGCCCGCCGCCGCGGGGCGGCCAAGCGCGGCGGCAACGCCATCCAGACCACCATTGATGAGAAGCACATCGCCATCGACAGCCAGGCGGACTTCCTGCTGTCTCTGGACCAGGCCCTGTCACGGCTGGAAACCCGCAGCCCCCGGCTCGCGCGCATCGTCGAGTGCCGCTTCTTCGCCGGCCTGTCCGAGGAAGAGACCGCCGCCGCAATGGGCATCTCCCTGCGCACCGCCCAGCGCGACTGGATGAAGGCCCGCGCCTGGCTCCAGGAGGAGCTGCGCCCTGCCTGAGGACTCCACACCCAGCGATGACCTTTGGCGCAGAGCCGACGAGATCCTGGACGAAGCCCTCGACCTGCCCGCGGCACAGCGGGCCGCGGTCCTGGACCGCGCCTGCGGCGGTGACAACCAGCTTCGCAGCCTGGTCGAGCGCCTGCTGAGGGCAGCCGAGCTGGAAGGTCCCGAGTTCAAGTCCGGCGGCGCCCTGCAGGGCTCCTTCGGCGACCGCCTCCGCGTCGACCTCGACCGCGATGATCGCGACGATGAGCCGCCCCCCGGTACCCCGGTGGGCCGCTACCGCATCGTCCGCGAGCTGGGGCGGGGCGGCATGTCGGTGGTCTACCTGGCGGAGCGCGCCGACGGACAGTTCCAGCAGGAAGTGGCCCTCAAGCTGCTCCAGAGCGGCCTCGCCACCTCCCAGATCACGCGCCGCTTCGACCGCGAGCGGCAGATCCTCGCCCAGGCCCGCCACCCCGGCGTGTCCCGCCTCCTGGACGGCGGCACCGGACCGGGAGGCCGTCCCTATCTCGTCATGGAGTACGTGGACGGGCGGCCCATCGACCGCTACTGCGACGAGGAGCGGCTGGGCGTGCCGGAGCGGCTGCGCCTCTTCCTCCAGGTCGCCCGCGCGGTCGAGGACGCGCACCGCAACCTCGTGGTCCACCGCGACATCAAGCCGTCCAACATCCTGGTCACCGCGGACGGCCACGCCAAGCTCCTGGACTTCGGCATCGCCAAGCTCCTTGACCCCGCGGCCACGTCCGGAGACGCGCAGGTCTCCGGCTCCGCCATGCGGCTGATGACCCCCGCCTACGCCAGCCCGGAGCAGGTGCGGGGCCTGCCGGTGACCACCGCCTCGGACATCTACCAGCTGGGCGTCCTGCTCTACCTGCTCCTCGCCGGCCGTTTTCCCTACGACCTGGGGGACGGCGACCCGGCCACGCGCATGAGGGCCATCGTGCAGCAGCCGCCGGTGCGGCCTTCGAGCGCGGCAGTGTCCCCGGCCTGCCCGGAAGGCTGCGGCGCCCCGCCCGGACAGAAGCCGCCGACCGCCGACGATATCGCCCGCGCCCGGGGAACCACGCCCGCCAGGTTGCGCCGCGCCCTGTCCGGCGACCTGGATGCGGTCATCCTCCATGCCCTTTGCAAGGAGCCTGAGCAGCGCTACGGCTCCGTGACCCAGCTCATCTCGGACCTCGGACGCCACCTCGAAGGCCGCACCATCACCGCCCGCACCGATACCTGGACCTACCGCACCGGCAAGCTCATGCGGCGCCACGCCACGGCCTTCGGCACAGCCGCGGTGGCCGCGGTGCTCGGCCTGGCCCTGGGTCTCGTCTACACCGCGGAGCTCGTGCGGGAGAGGGACCGGGCTCGCCGGGAGGCCGAGTTCCTACGCGAGCTGTTCAACCAGCCCGCCCAGTCCCGGCCGCTCTCCACCCGGGAGCTCCTGGACCGCGGCGTTGCCCGCGTCGACCTGGAGCTCGCCGGCCAGCCGGAGCTGCAGGCCGACCTGCTGGACTCCCTCGCCGACATGTACCGCGACCTGGGTCTCCGGGGAGAAGCCCAGGCCCTCGTGGACCGCTCGGAAGCCCTGCGCAAAAAATAGAGGCCGGCCGCGGTTGTCACGATCCCGAAAGGTGGAGCACCTTAGAAGTAACGGGATATCCCGATCACGACCGTGAGGATCTGACAATGACCAGCCCTGTCCGCATCGAGCACATGCGTATCAGCGTCTCCTACCAGTGCAATCTCCACTGCGAGCACTGCTACGTCCCCGAGGACTACCGGATGAAGTACCGGGAGATCCTCGGCGACAAGGAGCTCTCCCTGGACCAGATCCGCGGCTTCATCGACTCCCTGATCGAGAACCACGGCCTCGAGAAGATCTCCGTCACCGGCGGCGAGACCCTCATCAAGGGAGTCTGGGAGCGGACCAGAGCGGTGATGGCGCACGCGAGCCAGCGCAAGCTGCGCGTCCAGCTCAACACGGGCGGCCTGGGGCAGATCCCCGTGCCGGAGATCGTCGACGTCTTCGACGATCCCTCCAGGCTCATGGTCCAGATCAGCCTCGACGGCTCCAAGGCCGAAACCGTGGACAAGTTCCGCGGCCGGCGCGGCGTGTTCGACTCGGCTCTCCGCTACATGGCCCAGCTGACCGCCGCCGGAGCCAAGGTCCAGTCGCGCTACACCATCAACGAGACCAACTACGACGAGACCATCGGCGCCTACGAGCTGGTCGGATCGATCCCGATCGACTCGTTCAAGGTCAAGCCGATGTTCGCGGCCGGCACCGCCATCGACAACCAGGACAAGCTGATCCATGCCAAGGAGCGCATCGGCAGCCTTCAGCGCGACCTGATCCGGGCCAGCGCCCGCGTTCCCACGTTCCTCGAGGTGGCCACGCCCGTGTTCTTCGAGGAGCGCGAGTTCGCGGACCTCAAGAACTGGCGCATCTCCGACTGCTCGTGCGGGATGACCTCCGGCTACCTCTCGTCGAGCGGCGACATCTACGCCTGTTCCTACGGCATCGGCGACGGCCAGAGCGGCGACCTGGTCGTGGGCAACATCGCGGCCGAGGGCTTCGACTTCGCCAGCGCCTGGACCGGTGCCTCGTGCATCACGGCCTACCGCGACCGGCTGACTCCGCACGAGTGCCCCTCGTCGAGCCTCCTCCTGCGCAACATCACGCTGCCCGTGGTCACGGACGGCGAGCCGCAGGAATCGCACCCCTGCGGCCATCACTAGCGCATGGCCCGCGTTTTCTGGGGTGCGTATGACGCGGTCTCGGCAACGATCGTAGACGAGGAAGGTGGAGAAGGAATCTGGCTGAGCGGCCTGTGCTGCTCAGCCGTTTCCGGACTTCCCGACACCGAGCTCGCAGGTCTCGGCGACTTGCTCGACTGCCTGCGTGCCATCCGGAGATCCACGGACCTGCCGGTCTGGGTGGACTGCGCCACCGGTTTCGGGAGCCCCGCCAACCTCGCGGTCGCGGCCGACGACCTGCGACGCGGCGGAGCCGATGGGGTCTGCGTCGAGGACAAGGTCTTTCCCAAGCGCAACACCTTCACCCAGGTAGAGCAGGTCCTGGAAGACGTATCGACGTTCTGCCGCAAGATCGAGCACGCCAGGAAGAGGCTCGACGGCTCCGGCTGCCTGATGATCGCCCGCACCGAAGCGCTCTCCGTGGGCGAACCGGTCGACGCGGCTCTGCGCAGGGCGTCGGCCTACGCCGATGCCGGAGCCGACGCGCTCTTCCTCGCCAACCCCGCGAAGTCGGCGGAAAGGGCCCTCGAGTTCCTCGCGGCCTGGGGAGGGAAGCTTCCCGTGGCACTGCTGCCGACCTCCTACCGGCTGGAGAACGACGTCGACCTCGACGCGCTCGGCGTCTCCGTCGTGATCTATGCCAACCAGCTCCTGCGGGCGTCCGTCACCGCGATGCGCGAGCTGTTCCGGAGCTCCCGGGCCGACCGCGCCTCGATCACCGATCACGCGGAGATGATCAGCGTGGCGGAGCTGCTCCGGATCACCGACAGGCGTCTCTGACATGTCGCCACGGCGCATCCCCTACCAGGAGCTCGAAGACTGCATCCGGGAGACCCTGGAGCGGCGCGGCGTGGACCCGGGCGACGGCCGGATCACTGCCCGTGTCCTCCTGGAGGCCGAAGCTCGCGGCTATCCGGCGCAGGGAGTGCGGCGCGTCGCCGAGATCTGCCAGTTCCTCGACCGGGGAGCCCTGTCGCCGCGGAAATCCTTCCGCATCACGGAGGCGGCCCCGGCCATCCGGGTCTTCCACGCCGAGGCCTCTCTGGGGCATCCCATCGCCGTCGAGGCCGTGGACGCGGCCGCTGCGCTCGCTCGGACCTACGGGCTCGGCTGCGCCGCCGTGCTCGGCGCGGGGCATATCGGCTACCTGACCCACTATGCCGAGCGGGCGGCGGCGGGCGGAGTCTTCTGCTTCGTGACCACCACATCGTCTCCTGCGGTCGCGCCGCCCGGAGGGCGTGCGCGCCTCCTGGGCACCAATCCCCTGGCTTACGCCTTCTCCTACGGCGAGGGGCTCTTCTGCGCCGACTTCGCCACCTCGGAGGTCTCGCGTGGGCAGGTGCTGGAGCACCTTGAGAACGGCACCCGCTTCGACCGCGACGTGGGGGTCGACGTGGCCGGAGCACCTACCGCGGACCCGGCGGAGATTCTCCAGGGAGGCATTCTGCCCATGGGCGGAAACCTCAAGGGAGCGCTTCTCAACCTCCTGCTGGGGACCCTTGCCGGGCCGCTGGTCGGTGGCGAGCCCAACCAGAACGTCCTGGGCACCCGCTGGCCGGATGCCCGGCCCAACAAGACCGACTTCTTTCTCTGCATCGACATTGCGGCGTTTGGCGATCCGGAGACGTTCGAGTCCCGTATGCGCAGCCTCCTGGAGGCGATGACCGGAGCGAGCCCTACCTTCCACGTCTCCGGCCAGCACAGCCGCGCAGGGTGGGAGGCCGCGCTCCGGGACGGCTTCGAGGAGACCGCGGACCTGCGCCAGCTCCTGTCCGTGCGCGTCTGATCATGTCCAGCCCTGCCGATCTCCTCCTCGTGGGGGTGGGACCCCACGCCCACTTCAAGCACCTGCCGCTGATCCAGAAGGCGGTCCAATCCGGCCTGGCCTTGAGCTACTCGATCCTGGAGCTGGAGACCGCCCGTCCGCGCATCGAGGAGCTGGTCCAAACCCTGCCCGTGAAGCCCAGGCAAGTGGTCTACGTGCCCGATCAGCGGGACCGCGGCCAGTGGTACTCGCCTCACTCGGACGACGCCCTCGATGCGATCAGCGCGGAGCTGCCGTCGCTCAAGGTGGTCATCTCCACGGAGCCCAAGGCCCACTTTCCCTATCTGAAGTGGTGCATCGCGCACCGTCGCGACT
>JANOCF010000652.1:0-2720 GCA_031412055.1 Holophagales bacterium
CCTGGAGATCTGGGGGATCAGCCTCCACCGCAACTTCAAGGCGACGGGTACGAACGTCCCCGGGCGCAACTATCTCGACCGGGACGCGCCAATCTATCTGGAATTGCTTCCGAAATGATGCAGGTTGGCGCGAGTCCTGCAGAACGAGTCATGCGGAAGGTCATCCGCTCGGAAGGGAGACAGCAACCATGAGCAATTCATCCATCTATCCCCCCAGGGGACGGCGTTTCGGGATCTCCGCGCTGCTGTTGATCGTCTTGCTGGGCCTCCTGCCCGCGGCCTGCGGCAGGCCCGATGCCGCCAATGCCGCCGATGCCGCCAATGCCGCCGACGCCTCCGAGCCCGTGCGGATCGGCCTCGTCGAAGCCCGCTGACGCCTGGCGGCTGGCCAGCTCGCTCTGCGCCTGCCCCGCGGCGCGGCAGATCTCGGCGTACACCTCTCTCGCCCTGCCCTCCCTCATCCGGAAGTTCATTCTCGCGCGCGTTCGCTTGCCGAACGCGGTAACCACCCAGATCGGCAGGAGCGCCACGATCGCGGCCAGCACGCCGAGCACCGCTGCCATGACCAGGAACACCCGGCCCGCGTCTGCCTCTTCGCCGCCGGTGAAAGCGAGAGCGAAAAGGCCGCACGGGACCGCGAGGAGCGCCAGGATCCACGGCAGCACGCCGCCCCGGGTGGAGTGCAGGGTGACGAGCAGGATCTCGTCGAAGAACACCCGGCGCCGGCGGATCTCGTAGTGGTCCGCCTGATCCACCTCCAGCGCCTCATCAGTCCAGAAGACGCGCACCCGCTCCGCCCAGGTGTGGGCCTTCCCCAGGAGCCGGCGGACGGGGCGGCTCTCCGGCTCGGTCACGTGCTGGCCTCGATGAACATGCCGATCACGAACAAGGTCCCGATGGCCATGTGGGCCAGGCCGAGAAGAATCGCCACGACCAGGGAGGCGACACCGCCCTTCTCGTTCCAGAGCCTCCTCTGGCGGAACGCCTGGGCCACGAAAAAGAAGATGATGGGACCGCTGAGCAGGCCGAAAATGATCGCGGTCCCCAATCCCAGCACACCCAGGATCAAGGCCATGCCGCGGAAATCGCGGATACGGGTCCTTGCCGAGGTCAGTACCCCCTCCGAGGCCAGGCGGTCGAAGCAGCCGGGGCAGAGCTCCTGTCCGTCGATCTCGATCCTGCAGAGGGCGCACATGAAGACCCCGCAGCGGGTGCAGTTGCCCACGGCCGCGTTGCCCGCGTGGCGGGCGCACGGCACCGCGCCCTCGGGTCCGGCCTCGGCCACGCTCCCCACCCGCACCCGGACCTCCGGCGCCTTGAAGGGGGTCGCGAGGAACAGGTCTCCACACCGGGGACAGCGCTGCTCCCCGGCCGGGAGGAGGTCGAGGTCCAGGTAGCCGCCGCATCGCGGGCACTCCGGCCCCGTGTAGGAGCGCTTCGCGATCATCGGTCAGCCATGCCAGTTGATGACCCGGGTCTTGGCCAGCATGTCGTGGATGCAGGTCTTCTCCTGGCCAAAGGCCACCAGGTAGTCGATCAGACCCAGACACGGCACCAGGCCCAGGAGCTGGCGCGACACCGCCCGCGTCCAGGCCTGGCCCTTGGCGATATCGTTCCCCTCGGCGGTGACCACCTTGAGGTCCATCGCCTTCTTGCCCACGGTCTGCCCGCCCGAGGCGAGCATCAGCCCCTCGTAGAGGATGTAGACCGTGCCGAGCATCATGCTCAGGACCAACTGGGAGAAGAGAGCCAACGGCATGTTCTCCTCCGACCCCAGGAGCCCCATCGGGATGGCCACGAGAAAGGCCAGGATGAAGAGGGGGACCGCCAGGACCAGTCCATCGAGCAAGAGCGCGGCGAACCGGCGGCCGATGGAGGCCACGTCCAGGTCGTGCACCGGCACCCCCGAGCGGAGGTCGCGCATCGACTCGGTCTTGCAGTTCAGGCAGTAGGGCTGCCCGCCGATCTCGACGATGCAGTCCGGACAGAACGCCTCGGCGCAACGCGAGCAGCGAGTCAGGTTATCCTCGACGAACGGGTGGTTCTTGCAGGGCATGTCTCTCCTCGCCCGGTCAGTTCTCATCGACCGGAGATCCCTTTTGGGCGTCCAACTGGGTTGAACGATAGAATTCTACCCCGACGACCCCAATACTCGACACCATGGCCGCCACCGCCGCTCCCGCTCGCTGCTTCTACCACGCTGACCGCCAGGCGCTGGCGGTCTGCGTCTCGTGCCGCAAGCCGGTCTGCCAGTCCTGCTCCACGCTGTGGGAGGGGATGCACCACTGCGCCTCCTGCCTGGCCGAGCGCAGGGCCGCGGTGGTCGGGCGCGGCGCGGCGGTGCGCACGGCCGTACTCGGCCTGCTCATCCTCGGGCTGCTGGCCGGAGTCTCCTTTCTCCGCGGGTGGATCGGCGTGGCGCTGGCAGGGTTGTCTTGAGGACAAGCGCTTGAAGAGGAGCGGGATCTCCGTGGCCGCCGTCCTCGACGAGGCGGCCGATCTGGTGGTGCGCGGCGTTCCCGGCTGGGCGGGGCTGCTGGCCCTGACCTCGCTGCCGCTGCGCTTTCTCGAGGCCCACTTCGTCAACCGCCTGATCCAGCTCGGCGAGGGCGCTTCGCGCTACGTCGACCACTTCGTCTCCCTGTCGTGGCTGGTGACCTTCGCCCTCATCCCGGCTCTCTGGGGCCGGGCTGTCTTTGCCCGCGCGTGCTCGCTGGCGC
>JANOCF010000653.1:0-2281 GCA_031412055.1 Holophagales bacterium
GTGTTGCGCATCTTCGTCTGCCTCCTGACGTTCGGCACGTTCGGCCGCAGCTTCTCTGGGGTGGATCAGTCGTCCACCTTCGCCGGCCGGGCTGTGATCTCTTGTTGAGCTTCCCAGCGGCTCGGCCGGTTGGCCTCGTGCTGCTGGACGCAAGAGGTACAGTGCAAGGGGTGTACCAACACCCACAAACTTCTTCGTGCCAAAGAAAAGGCCGCTTTACCTGAACGCTTTACCTGAAGTAACCGGTCACGTCGAGAATCACGTCGCACCCGCCAGCCACGGCGCCGCAGTAGACCGCCACGCTGAGTGGGTTGCCGGTGAGGGGCACAATGGCGTTGTTCGCCTTGTTCTGGCCGGCCTGGAAGTTGATCGAGGAGGCGGTGGGCTTCGGCGAGCCGGTCTCGAACAGGGTGGCGTGCCCATGGCTGGCGGGATCGATCACGGTCAGGTTTACGGCCAGGGCCATGGCGTCCGCCGGGATGCCGCAGCGCCCCGCGGCCTCGAACACCCGGATCTCGCCCGAAGCCATCCGCGGCGCCCCCCAGGCGCCGGCCGGGCCACGGGTGGTCGCCAGCCGGCAGGGCGAAACCAGGTAGAAGCCTCCTGGGCCGGGCGAGGGCTCGTCGTCCGCGATCATCACAACACTGCCGGCGTAGGGTCCCGTGAGAAAGGCCGGGGCAGGCACGACGGCGAGGGCGGCGGCCTCCTCCCCCTCCACCAGGATGTCGTCCCGTACCTCAAGGACGATCGAAATCCGCGACACTCCCTTGCCGAAGAACACCGTGCCGGGGATGTTCGAGTAGTCGACGTTCTCCCGGGCAGCCCCTCCCACCGCCAGGTCCAGGGTCAGCGAAGCATCCGTGTTCCCGGTGCGGGTGACCGTGAAGGAGCCGTCGTCCGCGCCCGGCTCGGAGCCGCGCGGATCGGTCGCGGAGACGGACACGATGGGCAGGGTCGACTCGTCGTCGGCCTCGCGGATCTGGACGCTTGCAGCCGATTGCGAGCCCACCTCGTAAAGGGGGGACGGCTCCAGGGTCAGGATCACGGTCTCGGACGGCTCCATCCGGCTGTCGGTCAGGACGGTCAGGTCGATCTCCACGGAAGCAACGCCCGCCGGGACGATCACCTCGCCGGAGAGAGCCGCGTAGTCCTCCGAGTTGGTAGCGCTGCCCGCCGTCCCCGAGACCGAGTACCGGACGGCCAGGCCGGAAGAAGGCGGGGGCTCCACGGCGATCGTGAAGGTTCCGCCCTGCGGCCCGATCTCCGTCGCGATCGGATCGGGGGCAGCCAGCGTCACCACGGGCAGGTCGGGCCGGGCGTCGTCGTCCACAAGAATCGCGATGGCGGAAGCGCCGGCGTCGTCGATCCGGTATCCCCCCGCGCCGGAGACGCTGGCCAGTTTCAGCACGACCGTCTCGTCCCCCTCGACGAGCGGGTCGTCCACGGGCCGGACGGTGAGACTCGCGCTGGAGGCTCCGGCGGGGATGGTGACGGACCAGGGGGCGGCCAGGCTGTAGTCGGCTCCGATCCGCGCCGTGCCGCCCGGAGCCCAGTGGACCGTCAGAGCTGAAGCCGTGCTCCCGGTGCGGGAGACGAGGAAGGTGGCGGTCTCCGCCCCGGCCTCCGAAGCCGCCGCGTCCGTCGCCTGGACGCCGACCGTGACCGCCGGGAGGTTCAGCAGCGCCCCGGCCAGGAAGGTGTAGACGGTCTGGTAGCTCGCGGGGGTGTTGAAGGCACTGTTGCCATGCCCGCCGTTCGGCACCGGCACCCAGGAGACCTGTACCCCGTTCCTGCGCAGCGAGTCGACCAGCAGCTCGCTCTGGTTGAACGGCACGAGGTCGTCCAGCGTGCCGTGCATGACGAGGAAGGGCGGATCGTCGGGCGAGGCGAAGGTCAGGGGGCTGGCGGTCGCGACGCGCTCCGGCACCCTCTGGATCCAGTCGCCGACCAGCCGGCTTTCAGGAGAGCCGTTGGTGTCGTGGTTCTGGGTGCTGGGATAGAAGTTCATCTGGAGGAAGTCGCCGTACCCATACCAGCTCACCACGGCCTGGACGCGGCTGGAGTAGCTCGCATTTCCACCGGTCGTGCCCTCGAGGTCCACGGTCTCGTTGCCCACCGTGACCGCACCCTGGTCGCCGGTCGTTCCCAGCATGGAGGCGAGGTGGGCGCCGGCCGACGATCCCCAGGCCGCGAAGCGGTCCGGGTCGAGGTTGTAGGTCGCGGCACGGGCGCGCAGCCAACGGACCGCCCCCTTGACGTCCTGGATCTGGGCCGGCCAGAG
>JANOCF010000654.1:0-2675 GCA_031412055.1 Holophagales bacterium
CGTCCGTTCCCCTGCCACCCGAGTTGATCGAGGCCAACGAGAACGCGCAGCGAGTCGATCCCGAGAGGACCTTCGTCGCCGTCCGCTCCTCGGCGGCGGGAGAGGACGCTGCGGGAGAGTCCTTCGCGGGTCTCCACGACAGCTTTCTCTACATCCGGGGCAGAGACCGCCTCCTGGACGCCATCCGCCGGGTCTGGGCCTCCACCTACAGCGAGCGCGCCTTGGCGTACCGCCGGGCCAAGGGGCTCCCTCTGGACCGCATCGCCGTGGCCGTGATCGTCCAGGAGATGGTGGACGCCGAGGCCGCGGGCGTGGTCTTTACGGCCAACCCCAACGACGGCAACGTCTACGAGATCGTGGTCAGCTCTTTATGGGGTGCTGGCGAGGGCCTGGTCAGCGCGGGCCTCGACGCGGACACCTTCCTGGTGGACAAGGAGACCCTGGAGATCCAGGAGCGGATCGCGGTCAAGACCGAGCAGCTCGTCCTGAACGAAGCCGCGGGCGGAGGGCTGATCCGGACGGAAGTTCCCCCTGGCAAACAAGAGGTTCCGAGCCTCACCCCGGACCAGGTGCGGGAGCTGGCGAAGGTGGGGCTTGCCATCGAGCGGCACTACCGCCGGCCCCAGGATCTCGAGTTCGCCTTCCGCGGGGACGGCAAGCTCTTCCTGCTCCAGGCCCGGCCGGTGACCACGGTGGAGGAGCTGGGGCCGGCCGCGGGCAACCGCCTGCTCTGGGACAACTCCAACATCATCGAGAGCTACTCGGGCGTGACCTCGCCCATGACCTTCAGCTTCATCCGGCGGGCGTACTCGATCGTCGACCACTGCTTCGCCCAGGTCATGGGGATCGACGCGGCCACGGTAGTCGCCAACCGGGACGTCTTCGACAACATGCTCGGCCTGTTCCGGGGGCAGGTCTACTACAACCTGTTCAACTGGTACCGGCTGGTGCGGCTCTTCCCGGGCTTCAACTACAACAAGACCTTCATGGAGTCGATGATGGGAGTGCGGGAGGGCCTTCAGCAGGAGGACGAGCCCGCGCCCGTGACGGGCATGCAGCGCTACACCCGGGAGCTGCCCGCCCTGGTCCGGCTGGTGGGACGGTCGGCGCTCAACTTCCTGAACATCCGCCGGATCGTGGCGGACTTCCAGGCCCACTTCCGCGAGCACTACGAGCGCTGGTCCGCCATGGACTTCCGCTCCATGGCGCCGCACGAGCTCGGGGCCCTCTACCGCGAGATGGAGGAAAAGCTCCTCTGGCAATGGAAGGCCCCGATCGTCAACGATTTCTTCGTGATGGTCTTCTACGGCACGCTCAAGAAGCTCTGCGCCTCCTGGTGCGGGGACGAGGCGGGCTCGCTCCAGAACGACCTGATCGTGGGGGAGGGCGGCATCGAGAGCACCGAGCCCACGCGGATGCTCCTCCGTTTGGCCGGAGAGGCGAGGGAGCGGCCGGAGCTACGGCAGCTCCTCCTGGAGCGCTCGCCTGAGGAGCTGGTGATGGAGGCTCCGGCGCGCTTCCCTGATTTCGGAGCGGAGATCCGGCGCTACCTGGACCTCTACGGCTTTCGGGGAGTCAACGAGCTGAAGCTGGAGGAACCCTCGGTCAAGGACCGTCCGGCCTGGGTCTACCAGATCCTCCGCAACTACCTGACAGGAGATCCCGCGGCCCTGGACCTCTCCGTAATCGGCGAGCGCGAGCAGCGCATCCGAAGAGAGGCCGAGACCCGGGCTTTCGGGGCGATCCGGAAGAAGCGAGGGCTTCTTCCCCGCGCGGCCATCTTCCGCCGTGTCCTGGAGAACGCCCGCCTGGGAGTGAAGAACCGGGAAAACCTGCGCTTCGCCCGCACCCGGATCTACGGCATCCTCCGCGAGCTGTTGAGAGCGGTGGGTGAGCAATTCGCGGCCGAGGGCATCCTCGACTCTCCCCACGACATCTTCTACCTGACCCTGGACGAGGTCTGGGATTACACCCGCGGCCGGGCCGTGACCACGAACCTGAAGGCGCTGGCAGCCCTCCGGCGGGAGGAGTTCGACACCTACCGGCAGGAGGTGGACCGGATGCCCGCCGATCGTTTCGAGAGCTGGGGTCTGCCCTACCACCGCAACCGCTTCCAGGGCCGGCCGCGTCCCGTGGTGGAGAGCGCGGACGGCGTCCTCCGGGGTATCGGCTGCTCTCCCGGCGTGATCACGAAGCCGGTGAAGTTGATCCGCACCCCGTCCGAGGACGCCCGTCTGGAAGGCGAGATCCTGGTGGCGGAGCGGACCGATCCGGGCTGGGTGCCGCTCTATCCGTCGGTGTCAGGACTGTTGATCGAGCGGGGGAGCATCCTCTCTCATTCGGCCATTGTGGCGCGGGAGATGGGCATCCCTACCATCGTGGGGATTTTGGGGCTGACCGCCACTCTCAAGACCGGTCAGGTCGTGACCATGGACGGGGCTGCGGGGACGGTGCAGGTGGTGGAGGAGTAGCTACTTCGGAAACAGCCGCCGGACCAGGATCGAGGCACCCGGCGCGAAGAGCGGGGAGACCTCGTCCAACACAGTCAGAACAGTCCGGCTGCTGTAACGGTCAGCGGACGGATCGCGGTAGATTTCGAGCTGCCGGGTGACCAGGCTCACGATCCAGTACTCCGGAACGCCTGCGCGAGCATAGAGCGCCCCCTTGATCTCCCG
>JANOCF010000655.1:0-1862 GCA_031412055.1 Holophagales bacterium
CTCGCCGACCAGGTCGTTGTGGTACGTGAGAACCAGGGGGACGCCGGTCGCCTCGCTCACCGAGGCCGCCATGTCGGCGAAGAAGGCGGTCGGGATGTGCGTGTGGATGACGTCCGGCCGCTCCCGCCGCAGCGCCTCCCAGAGCCCGAAGCTGAGGTTTGTGTTGCCGAGCTTGAACCGCCACGGGAGCCGAACCACCGAGACCCCGTCGACCTCCGCCGGAGCGTCCGCGGGCTCGTCCGCGCAGACCACCCGCACCTCGTGACCCCGCGCCGCCAGCCGCGTCGCCAGGTGGTAGACGCTGTTCTCGACGCCGCCCACGTAGGGTGGATAGCGGACTACGACCTCGAGGATCTTCATCGTCTACCGGAAGTACACGATCCACACCACTGCCCCTCCCCAGATCAGCATGTTGATCAGGAACGGCGGATCTCTGAGAATCGCCTCGGTCGGATTGCGCTCGCTGGGCTTCTGGTACATCAGGTAGAGATAGCGGAAGATCCCGTAGAGCACCATGGGGATGGTATAGACGAGGGCGTCCGTGTTGTACTTCTCCACGGTTTCCGGGGCCACGGCATAGAGTGCGTAGGAGACGACCGACGAGGCCGTCACCACGTTGATCATCTGGTCGAGGAAGGCAGGGCTGTACTGGTCGAGCACCCGCCGCTGCCCCACCGCGGCCCCGGCCAGCAGCGTAATCTCGTGCCGGCGCTTCGAAAAGGCCAGGAACAGGGCGAGGAAGGTGGTGCAGAGGAACAGCCAGCGCGACACGCCGACCTCGGCCGCCATGCCGCCGGCTTCCACCCGCAGCACGAAGCCCATGGCGATGGACATCACGTCCAGGATCACCATGTGCTTCAACCAGAGGGTGTAGAGGACGTTGAGGAGCAGGTAGCCGCCCAGGATCAGGGCGAAGCCGTTCCCCAGCCAGACCGAGATCGCGGCCGCCACCCCGGCGAGGACCACCAGCGCGGCCACAGCGACGGGCACCGCGAGCGTTCCGGCCGCCAGCGGACGCAGGCGCTTCAGCGGATGCTTGCGGTCCTCCTCCCGGTCGCGGAGGTCGTTGATCAGGTAGACCGTGCTGGACGCCAGGCAGAAGGCGACGAGCGCGAGAGCCACGCGGACGACGATCCGCTCGTCGAGCAGCAGGCCGCTGAACACGGCCGGAGCGAGGACGAAAAAGTTCTTGGCCCACTGGGCGGGCCGGAGCGAGCGGACGAGCGGGAGAATCACAGGGCGGTATTCTAAGAGGGAAGAGACCCGATCGATGGAAAACTTCGAACAGAACCTGGAGCCGGACGCTCCGGAGGAGATTCCACCCTCGTCCGGACGCTTCCTCCTCCTCTACGCCGCTCCGCTGCTCGTGCTGCTCCTGCTGCTCGTGGCGGCCCCGCTCGTGCGCGGCGACCAGACCCTCTTTCTCCGGGACGTGCTCAACACCCATTTCCAGATGAAGCAGGTCCAGGCCGAAGCCATGCGGGCCGGCTACTTCCCGATCATCGACCCGTACCGGGCGGGCAGCCAGCCGCTCGCCGGCAACCCGAACGCGGTCCCCTTCTACCCGGACAACCTGCTCTACCTCGTGGGCTCCACCTTCTGGGCGCTCAACGCCCACTTCTGGCTCCACCTGTTCCTCGCTCCCCTGGCCTTCTTCTGGATGGCCCGTGCCTGGGGACTCGGCCGCGAGCCCGCCTGGGCCGCCGCCGCCTGCTGGACGCTGAGCGGCTTCTACCTGTCGCACATGTCTTTCTACAACCTGATCGCGGGCGTGACCCTCGCTCCAGCCCTGGTGGCCGCCTGCCTGCGCTTTGCCCAAGGGCGCAGGGTGATGGCGCCGGTCATCGCCGTGCTCTGGGGAC
>JANOCF010000656.1:0-5588 GCA_031412055.1 Holophagales bacterium
CCCTTGTCATCCTTGCCGTAGATCAGGTGGTACGGCTTCTCCGGCACCGGCAGCACGGCCTTGAAGGCCGGCCGCAGCAGCTCGGAGGGGATGACCACCGCGGTTCCCCGGGGCACGTCGTCGTCCTGCAGTTCGTTGTACTCGCGGATGGCGCGAAAGTTCTCCCCCGTGCCTGTGAACCAGAGGGAGAGCTGCCACAGGCTCTCGCGCTGCAGGGCGCCGACCCCGTGCGACTGGTGACGCCAGCCGTCCGCCTCGCCCCGGTCGCCCGGGAACAGGGCCCTCACCAGCTTCAGGTGCCACTCCTTGGAGAGCAGATCGAAGGGGATGCGGTAGCGCATGCCGGCCAGCAGGGTGGCCCCGCCGCCGTTGGCCTCCAGCAGCTGGGGCGCGAGGCGCTCGTCCCCGCACACGCGGCGGGTGAAGGCAACGAGACCCTCGCCTCTGCGGGGAACGGCCTCCAGGAGCAGCCCCTCCTTCTCGGTCAGGGCCGCAACCAGCCCGTCCTCCAGGGGGACGCGCAGGGACCTAGCGGCGGTCAAATTGGGAGCGAGGGCCACGGAGCCTGCCGGCGGCGCGTCGAAAGCAACGGCCAGCGCCGCGATCAAGGCCACGACCCACATCCCCGCGACCGTCCGGCTGCGCCGATTGAACATCATCCCGCCTCCGCTCCCTGAAATGTGGGCGCCAGCTGCCAGCTCCCCTGGCGCTCGAAGGCCCGGCAGGCGCGAAACACCGTCGCCTCTTCAAAGGGCCTGCCCATGATCTGAAGCGACAGCGGCAGCCCGCAGTCGTCGAGGCCCGACGGCACCGCTACGGCCGGCAGCCCGGTCAGCGAGGCCGGGGCCGTGAAGATGTCGGAAAGGTACATGGCCAGGGGGTCGTCCATCTTCTCGCCCAGCGCGAAGGCTCCGCCCGGCGCCGTGGGCGTCGCCAGGACATCCGCCTTATCCAGCGCGGCGCGAAGCTCCTGCCGCATCCGCTCGAGGACGCCGTGCGCCTTGCCGTAGTAGGCCTCGTAGTAGCCGGACGACAGGGCAAAGGTGCCGAGCATGATCCGGCGCTTGACCTCCGGTCCGAAGCCCTCGCTGCGGCTGGCTATGTAGAGATCCTGGAGATTGTCCGTCGTCGCCATCCGGGCCCGGCGGCCGTAGCGCACGCCGTCGAAGCGGGCCAGGTTGGCGCTCGCCTCGGACATGGCGATGACGTAGTAGACCGCGATGGCCGCGTCCAGGCTCGGGACCGAGACCTCGACCAGCTCGGCGCCCGCGACCTCCAAGCGGCGCAGGGAGTCCTGCCAGACCCGGGCGCTCGCCGGGTCGAAGCGGGCCGCGTCGATCTCCCGGATCACGCCCACGCGGAGCCCGCCGACGTCATCTTCGATCCCGTCCAGGTAGTCCTCAGGAGGGCGGGACGAGCAGGTGGAATCGCACGGATCGGGGCCGGCCAGGACGGAAAGAGTCAGAGCCGCGTCGCGCACGTTCCGGCCGAGGGGGCCGATCTGGTCCGTGGACGACGCGAAGGCCACCAGCCCGTAGCGGGAGACCCGGCCCCAGGTCGGCTTGACCCCGACCAGACCGCAGAACGCGGCGGGCTGGCGCACGGAGCCGCCCGTGTCCGAGCCGATGCCCAGGGTGGCGCTGCCCGCGGCCACGGCCGCGGCCGGACCGCCGCTCGATCCACCCGGGACCGTGGAGAGGTCCCAGGGGTTGCGGGTGAGCTGGTACGCCGAGTTCTCGCACGACGAGCCCATGGCGAACTCGTCCATGTTGGCCCGCCCGAGGATGACGGCGCCGGCCTCCCGCAGCCGGCCGACGGCGGTCGCCGTGTACGGGGCCACGTAGCCGGAGAGGATCTTCGAGGCGCAGGTGAGCGGCCGGCCGGCCACGCTCAGATTGTCCTTGAGCGCCACCGTGACGCCGGCGAGCGGCCCGACCGGATCGCCGGATGCCAGGCGCCGGTCGATCTCCGCGGCGCGCTCGCGGGCCTCGTCCTCGAACAGCTCCAGCCAGGCGTGGATCAGCGGCTCGACCCGGGCGGTGCGTGCCAGGGAGGACTCCACCACCTCGGAAGCCGAGACCTCGCGCGAGCGGACGCGGCGCGCCGTCTCTTCCGCCGAGAGCTCCCAGACCTCAGCCATCGTCGTCTCCATCGGGGCCGCTCCCCTTCACCACCGGCACGAGCAGGAAGCCGTCCAGCGAGGCCGGCGTGTTGGCCAGGAACAGCGGGCGGGGAAGGGTTGCATGGGGGCGGTCGTCCGCCTCGCAGACCGCCAGAGCCGGCGGCCTTTCCTCGGCGGTCTCATACTGTTGGAGCTGATCGATGTAGTCCACGATCTTGCCGAGCTGTCCGACGTAGACGGCCTCTTCCCCGGGCGTGAACCTGAGTCTGGCTAGAGCAGCGATTTTCCTTACTTCTTCGATGGTTAGTGCCATACCCTTCGAGCGACAGTTTAGACCTGCTCTCGCGGGGAAAGCAATCGAAGGCCGCGCATAAGCCCCCTCAATCTAACGGAGGATCTACCGGAGGGTGATGGGACGGTGGAGGAGGCTGCCCTTTCGTCCGCGCAGCCCGATCGTGAGCGCTCCGCCCCTTTCGGGCAGGTTGGCGGGATCGATCGTCAGCACGTAGTGGCCGGAGATGGCCTGCGCGAGGAAGTCGGTCGCCAGTCCGGCGAGGATGTTGGTCTTGGCGTAGGTGCCGCCGGTGGCGTGGGCCACCGCTTCCAGGCCGGCCTGGAGGGAGTGGTGGTCGGCGCTGGTCACGTCGAGGACGAAGACGCTCGAGTTGGACCGCCGCAGGGCGCGCACGGCCGGGGCGAAGGCGGGCGTCATCTGCACGCCCATGGAGCTGAAGCGGCCCAGTCCCCAGCCGAGGTAGACGACGACCTTCTCCCCGGGCAAAGCCTCCAGGGCGTTGGCCATGACCTCCAGGCCGCGCTCGGCCGAGGCCGCGTCATAGGCATCCTGGAAGTTGAAGGAGTCGGTGAGCCGGACCTCGCCGCCGCCCGGTCCGGGATCGTTGGCGCCCCAGAGCATGCCGCGGTCGATGGCCGCGAATACGTCCTCCCGGTTGCGGGTGAAGTCCTGCCGCAGGTGGAGATGGGAGTCGAAGGACACCACGGCCGCCTGGTCACCGGGCTGGAAGGTCTGGAGCAGCTCCTCGGTGTAGGGCCGCAGCCGCATCTGGCCGCTGATCCGGGTCGGGTTGAGGTCGGCCTGGACGAAGAAGACGACGAGCTTGCCCGGCTGCCGGATGTCCTCGTCCGGAGCGGTAACTACGGGTGGCACGGCTGGCGGGTTGGCCAGCGCGGGGTCACCGCCTGCCTGCAGGGGAGGAGCGGCCGGAGCCTCTTTCGTCCCAGTACCGACCCAGTCCACGGCCGTTACCGGGACCTCCTTCTTGCCGACCCGCACGCGGAAGTCCTCGGGAGTGAGATCGAGGATCGGGCGGCCCCGGCCGTCCACGACTCGCACCGTGATTGGGATCAGGGCGACGGTGATCTCTTCGGTGTAGGCCTCTTCGAGCCGCTTTTGAGACCGGGCTTCGGGCCGTGCTTCGGGCCGTGCTTCGGGAGGCCCGGCTTCCTGGGGGAGGCCGGCGAGGAAGAGACCGAGGAGGAGAGCGGTCTGCGGCAGCATTCCTGAGCCAGTTTACCCCAGGTTGACGTTCTGGAAGGGGGGCCGCTAAGCTTCCGGCTCAGGAGCTCTCCCAACAGAACCCATGACGCATTCCGACTCTCGATACGATGTCCTCGTTCTCGGCGGCGGCCCCGCCGGAGCCACCGCTGCCCTCGTCCTTGCCCGGGAAGGGCGGCGTGTCCTGCTCCTGGAGCGAACGAGCTTCCCGCGATTCCATATCGGTGAGTCCCTCCTGCCGCGCAACATGGCCCTGATCAAGGAGCTAGGCCTCGAGCCCGCGCTGCAGAAGCTTCCCAAGGTCGAGAAGCACGGGGCGGAGTTCCTGCTCGGGCATGGCCGCGACGAAGCTTCGCTGTTCTGGTTCAGCAAGCTTTTCACCGATGGAGAGACCTCCGCGTTCAACCTCGAGCGCGCTCCTTTCGACGCCATGCTGCTCGACGCCGCCCGCCAGGCCGGCGCGGAGGTGCGCGCAGAGTGCGCCGTGAAGAAGATCCTCCGGCTGGAGGACGGCCATGTCGAGGTGATGACGGATTCCGGGGAGGTCTCGGCCCGTTACCTGATCGACGCCAGCGGGCAGTCCACCGTGATCGGCAGACACCTGGGCATCCGCAAGGTGATGGACCATCACCGGAAGGTGGCCTACTTCGGCCACTTCGAGCACGTCGCCCGGCGGAAAGGTCCCGAGGGCGGGTTCATCGTCATCGTGATGAACGACGAGGGCTGGTTTTGGATGATCCCGCTCGACGAGACCCGGACCAGCGTCGGCGTGGTCATGGATGTCGAGCACGCGAAGATGGTGGGGCTCCCGGCCGGGGAGATGCTCCCGTGGGCCATCGAGCGCTGCCCGGCAGTCAAGGCGCGGATGGCCTCTGCGGTCCTCGTTGGAAATGCCCGCAGCATTGCTGATTTCAGCTACCGGTGCGCGCCCTATGCCGGACCCGGCTACTTTCTGGCGGGAGATGCCGCGGTCTTCGTGGACCCTATCTTCTCCACCGGGGTCTGCATGGGGATGATGTCCGCCGTCCAGGCCGCCCGGGGCATCCAGGAGCTGCTGCGGGGGGCCTCGCCGGCGAAGGTCCGGCGCGGCTACATCCGCTACGTGAAGGGCAGCACCTCGGCCTTCTTCCGTTTGGTCGACCTCTACTACCAGCACTCCTTCCGCGAGCTGTTCCTGAGCGGCTCGGGTCCGTTCCATCTCTACGAGGCGACGATGGCGCTCCTCGCCGGCTACGTCTTCCCCAGACCCTCGTTCGCGCTGCGCTGGCGGTTCAAGCTGCTGGATCTGTTTACTCTGGTGAACCGCTTCCTGCCGGTGGCCCCGCGCCGGGAGCCCTTCTCCCTGCTGGCCGATCCGTCCCCGGCCACCGCTCCTCTGGCCGAGCCCTGGCCGTCCGACGGAGTTGGATGACCCGTATTGAGATCTCAATACTGAGCCCGTTCTTCGCGGGCCATTTCCCCGGCCATCCCATCCTCCCCGGCATCGCCCACCTCGCCCTGGTCGCCCGGGAGCTTGGCGGCGCGCCCTTTACGGAGGTCAGAAATCTCAAGCTGCGCCGGCCGGTGCTGCCCGGGGATGTCCTGGATCTGACCCTGGAGCACGGGGAAGATGGGCTGGTGAAGTTCGAGCTTCGCCGGGGTGAGGAGGCCGTCAGCGGCGGGATTCTCCGGATCGGAGAGGGAGAACTGTTTTCGGCCGGGACCAACCCTGCATCCGGTCACTACTCTCCCCCTGGCGAGCTAATCCCGCATGCTCCCCCGGCGCTGCTGGTGAAAGAGATTCTGGAGGTCACCCCCGAAGGGGCGTCCGCCATTGCCTGGATTCCCCGCGACAGCCCCTTCGTCCAGGACGGACGCGCCCCCGCCTTTGTCGGGCTGGAAGCCGGAGCCCAGACTGCGGCCGTCCTGGAAGCCCTGGGCCGCTCCGGCGAGGATACCGGCCCCAGAATC
>JANOCF010000657.1:0-6632 GCA_031412055.1 Holophagales bacterium
GGGCCGAAGATCGGCGGCTCGGAGCGGAACTGCAGCGAGTGCCCGTTGGCGGCGGGGGCGAGCTCGAGGAAACGCTTCGGCTTGAGGCGGACGGGCGGCGCCAGCGGCTCGCCATCGAGGTCGAGCGACACCCGGTATGCCGCCGCGGGGTCGCCGGGGTTGGCGTCGAAGTCCGCCGCGTTCAGCGCCAGCTCGTAGCGGCCGGCAGCCCAGGTGCCAAGAGGCTCGATGAAGAGCCCGCCGTGCAGGGGCAGCAGGACCACTGGCGGGCCGCCCGGATTCAGGGAGCGGTCGAAGCGGCGTCCCCTCACCTCGAAGTTCCAGTCATCCACCCAGACGACCTCGAACGCCCCTTTCGGGGTGGCCGTCACCTCCAGGTCGGTGGAAAACGAACAAGGGGACTCGTCGGCGATCGCGATCGGCGCTCCAACCGGGGTGAGATCTGCCCGCGCGGCTCCGGGAAGCAGGAGCAGGGTCAGGAGGAGGGTTCGGGCTCGATGCAAGAGGTCTCCTTTCTCGTTAATCGCTGGCGAGGACGGTCCCGATCAGGCGCTCGGTGCAGACCTCGGCCTCGGCATGCAGTGCTTTCGTGACGGCGATCCAGCGGCCGTCCGGCAGGCTGGCCACGGCTCCGTTGGCGCCGTAGTCTGCGTCGTCGGTGAGTTGCACCGCTTCGCCCTGGGGAACGCCCCGCGCATCCAGCTCCTGGACAAAGAGGACGGGTAGCTGCGGGTTGCCGACGGCTCCCTGGAAGAGAAGGACATAGCGGCCGTCCGGCGAGGCGGCCAGATCGACCACGCCGGAGATACCGGCGGCGGAGGACGGGACGGGGATGCGGGTGGGACCGAAGACCCGTCCGTTCACAACCGCCCGCGTGTAGCCGACGGTGGATTCGGGGTTCGAGCCGATGACCGTGGCCGCGACGGCAAAGTCGTTGCCGCTGTGGGCCGCAAGCGCGAGGGCGCCGCCGCCGGTGAAGCTGGCCACCAGGCCGCCCGGAAACGGCAGTTGGATCGCCTTGCCCACCGGCTCGCCGTTGCGGTTCAGACGGCGGGCGGTCAGGCCGCGGAATTCCTGGCAGGTGCTGTAGACGGTGAGAAAGGTGTCGTTGGGCAGACGGTGCGTCACGAGATGGAGCCCGCTCCAGGACGGCGCCCGGCGGGTGATCCGGTTTTCGCGGGAGAGCGGAGCGCCGTTCCCGTCAATACGGCTGACGAGCAGTCCCTGGCCCCGGCAGCCCGGCGGACCAAAGGACGGCGGATCGAAGCGGAATCGCAGCGAGTCCCCGCCCGCGGCCGGGGCGAGCTCGGCGAAGCGCTGCGGCTTGATGCGGACGGCCGGTTCCACCGGGTCGCCGTCAAGATCGAGCGCGACCCGGTAGGCTGCCAAGGGGTCCAGCAGGTCCGCACCATAGTCGATCACGTTCATCCCCAACTCGTAGCGGCCCGCCCAGGTGCCGACGAGATCGGCGGCGAAGATCCCCCCATACGGGGGTAGCGGGAACAACGGCACCGGCGAGCCGCCTGGATTCAGGGCGCGGTCGAAGCGGCGGCCAAGCGCCTGGAGCTCAATGTCGTCCACCCAGACGACCTCGAACGCCCCCTTCGGGGTGGCGATCACCTCCACGTCGGTGAGGCCCGAGCAGGGGGACTCGTCGGCAATCGCCAGCGGCTCTCCCACCTGGGTGAGGGCTGCCTGCGCGGCCGGCGGTAGCAGAAGAGCCAGCAGGGTGAGAGTTCGGGCTCGGTTATTTAGCAATGAAGTCTCCTTCTCCAGGTATACGCGGCTCCAGGCATACCCGTCTCTCACCGGAATCGGGAGCTAGTCGCTGGACAGGACGGTTCCGACCAGGCGTTCGGTGCAGACCTCGGCCTCGGTGTGCTGCGCTCTCGTGACGACGATCCAGCGGCCGTCCGGCAGGGGGGCCACGGCGCCGTTGACGCCGAATTCGTCATTGCCGGTGACCTGCACCGCCGTACCCACCAGACCTCCCTCGGCGTCCAGCTCCTGGGCGAACAGGACGAGGCGCTGCGGGCTGCCGGCAGCGGCCTGGAAGAGGAGAAGGTAGCCGCCGTCCGGCGAGGTCTCCAGGTCGACCACGCCGGCGATGCCGAACAGGCCGGCGGGCGTGGGGATGCGCGTCGGGCCGAACACCTGCCCGTTCACGACCCCTCGCGTGTAAGCGCCGTTGTCCGCGGGATCCGAGCCGGACACCATGGCCGCCACGGCGAAGTCCTTGCTGCTGCGGGCCGCGACCTCGAGGTTGCCGCCGCCGAAGTTGCCCACCCGGCCCGGCATCGGCAGGTTGATCGGCTTGCCAACCGGCACGCCGTTGGGGTTCAGGCGGCGGGCGACCAGGCCTTGGTAGCCCTGGCAGGTGGTGTAGACCGTGACGAATGTGTCGTTGGGCAGGCGATCCGTCGCGAGGTATTGGAGGTTCCAGGACGGCGCCTTGCGGGTGACCCGGCTTTCGGGGGAGAGCGGCGCGCCGCTCTCGTCGATGCGGCGGGCGAGCAGGCCCATGCCCTGGCAGGAGGGTGGACCGTAGAGCGGCGGCTCGAAACGGAACTGGAGCGAGGAGCCGGCCGAGGCCGGCGCGATCTCGAGGAAGCGCTGCGTCTCGATGCGGACGGGTGGGGCCAGCGGTTCACCGTCGAGGTCGAGCGAGAGCCGGTAGGCTGCCGCGGGATCGCCGGGGTCCTCGGCGAAGTCCGCCACGTCCATCGCCACCTCGTAGCGGCCCGCCCAGGTGCCGACGATGTCGAAGGCGTTGAGCCCGCCGTGCAGGGGTAGAAGAGATACCGTAGGAGCGGGAGTCAGGCTGCGGCCGAAGCGCCGGCCCTTAACGATCTCTTCCCACCCATCCACCCAGACCACGTCGAACGCTCCCTTCGGGGTGGCCGTCACCTCAAGTTCGGAGATGGATGAGCAAGGGGACTCGTCGGCGATGGCCAACGGACTTCCGATCGGGGTGAGCGCCGCCTGCGCGGTCAGGGGACACAGAAGGAGGGCCAGAACGGGAAGGGAGCGGACTCGGACGTTTCGCAAACGGTTGTCTCCTTTTGCTCAGAGTGTCGGCCAGCGGCCTAGCATTTCATTGCTAGCGTGACATATTTGCCCGGGGACGGCAAACGAGGGAGGCATCCCGGCCGGGCCGTGGTGACGGCACGGCCGGGAGCATCAGGTGTGGCTTACAGGCAGATATCGTAGTAGTCGCCCGGTGCGTCGCCGTCGCGATAACCGCTGCAGCCATTCGCGTTGCAGGCGCGCACGCGGTAGTAGTTGGTGCCGTACCCTCCATCGTGCCAGAGGTAGGTATTGGCTCCTGAGTAGATGGGGTACGAGTATAGGAAGTCGGAGTAAGGGGACTGTTCGACCTCGTAGTAGGTGGCTCCCATCGAACTGCTCCATGACAGTTGAACCTGGCCTAAACAGTAGGCGGTCCGGACTGCGAACGAAGCGGGAGGCCACGGAATGCTCGGCGGAGGACCGCCGCTGAACGGATACACGGTCTGTGCACATTGCAGGGCTGCAATGTCGTCGGATTCGAGAGTCCGTCCGGTGTTGCCGAAGTAGTAGGCATACATGGTCGGCTGCGGTGTGCCGGTCAACTCGGTATGGTGGATACCCAGCGTATGGCCGAACTCGTGGGCGGCCACGGCTTGGGTGTCATAGTTCGAGCCGCTGGTCTGCCACGAATAGGCCGAGTTGAAGGTGACGTCGGTCTCCACGATGACCTGCCCTGATTGCAGGGTCAGGGCGGTCAGCGCGAGACAGGAGCCGGTGCAGCCATTGCCGCTGGCCCAGAGGACGGTGTTCTGGCCGTCCGTGGCCCAGCCGGCGGAAGTCGTGCCGGCATAGGTCAGCGCGTGATCGGCGTTGGCGACGTTGGTCCAGGAGTTGAGAGCGTTCTGGATGGCCGTCGCTTTGTTGTAGCCCTGTCCGGCATGGTTGAGGTACCAATAAATAGTGGGGTTGGTCCAGTGAACGAAACCGCCCGGGTCGTTGCAGGTGACGAGATAGCCGGCCGAAACGGTGCCTACGGAGGTGTTCTGAATCATTCGATAGCCAAAGGCTGGAATGGCTCCGATCGACACCAGGAACACACCGGTGGCAAGGGTACGGCTCAAGGTGTTTCTGTTCATCGCCGCACCCCCTGACGCTTTACGCTATCGCGCAGGTTTCCGATCAAGGTTGCGAGAGGAAAACCTTCGACTCCGCCAGGAGCGTCGATGCGCCCGTTGCGGTCCGGCGCCAAGGGATGCCGGCTCGCCTGGCTGACCGCCCGCAACTCGCCTTTCCTTTCCGTGATCTCAAAGGCGCCCTGGCTGTGGTCGCGGAGCGTGAGACCCTGGCGGGCTCCCGGCAGCTTGTCCGGATTCAGGAAGAGAACGTAGGACCGGCCGGGGATCAGCTCGGCCCCGCCCACGATCAGGGTGGTGAGGTCGCCGACCGTGCCGCCGAGGAGGGTCACGGTGAGCAGGCCTTCAGCCTTGCCCTTGATCGTCTCGTCCGGCGCGATCCTCACATCGGTGAGGATGAGGGTCTTGTTCTCGTTCCAGTAGGAGATGGCATCGACGACCTCGCCCACGACCACTCTCTCATTGCTGGCGACCAGTTCGTCGAGTCCCACGCGCATCAGCGTCGTGGCACCGAGCGGCGCGTCGATCCACATCGGGCAGATCACGAGCGCAAGCAAGAAGAACCGTCGGATGGCTGCTCTTCGACTGCAAAGCATGTACGCCTCCTGGGAATGATCCCGATAGCTCCCGGACCATCTTGGCCGGGGCCGGTGGGGGAGGCGGTGCTACCTCGACGCTCATCCAATCCATTCGAAAGCACAACATAGCTCGCGAGCTAGAGAATAATAGCATTTACTCTATAATTGTCAAGGCCGGAGATCAGCTTCGTCTCTTCCTTATGACAGCATAGGCGGGAAGGAGGGATCGCCATGCGAGCGGCGGTGGTCGAGGGCTACGGCGGAGTGGACCGGCTGCAGGTCAAGGAAGTGGAGCCATTGGGGGAGGCCGGCACGGGGCAGGTGCTGGTGCGCGTGCGGGCGTCCAGCGTCAATCCGCTCGATTCGAAGATCCGGACAGGGCAGCTCCGTCTTGTCTTGCCTGCGAAGTTCCCCCTGGTCCCGGGTTTCGATCTGGCTGGAGAGGTGGAGGCCGTCGGGCCCGAGGTCACCCGTTTCGCGCCGGGCGACGCGGTCTTCGGCCAGACCGGCGGGCGCCATGGCGGCGCGTGCGCCGATCTTGCCCTGGTCCCCGAGTCGGCCCTGGCCGCCAAGCCCGAGACGCTGTCGTTCGAAGAGGCGGCGGCCATCCCCATGGGCGGGCTCACGGCTCTCCAGGCTCTCCGCGACCAGGGCGAACTCTCTGCCGGCGAGTGGGTCCTGATCAACGGCGCCTCCGGAGGCGTCGGTCACCTGGCCGTTCAGATCGCCAGGATCGTGGGAGCCCGGATCACGGCAGTGGCCAGCGGCGGAAATCAGGATCTTCTCCGGGATCTGGGGGCCGAACGGACCCTCGACTACCAGACACAGGATTTCACCGAGGACGAGCAGACCTATCAGGTTGTCTTCGATGCGGCGGGCAAGAGCTCCTACGACCTCTGCGCGCCCTTGCTGGCCGACAAGGGGGTGTACGTCACCACGGAGGTCGGCCCGAAGACGTTCATGGCGGTGGCGGCCACCCGGGTCCGGGGACTGTTCGGCGAGGACCGCCGGGCACGCATGATCAATGTCCATCCCCGGGCTGCCGACCTGGACCTGCTCGGCGGTTGGGCTCGGGAAGGGCGGCTGCGGCCCGTGATCGATCAGATTTTTTCTCTTGGAGATATCCGCCAGGCCTTCCGTGCGCTCGAATCCGGTCACTCCCGTGGCAAGATCGTGGTGCGGATCGCCTGATAACTGGAGGGATGACATGAAAGTCCTCGAAACCGAACGTTTGGTGATCCGCCGGTTTACGCTCGACGACGCCGGCTTCATACTCGGCCTGCTGAATCAACCCTCGTTCCTTGAGTTCATCGGGGACAAGGGCGTGAGAACCGTGCAGGATGCCCGTGCCTACCTCCAGGACGGTGCCATCGCGAGTTATGAAAAAAACGGATACGGGTCGTATCTGGTCGAGCTCAAGGACGGCTTGGTACCGATCGGGATGTGCGGGCTGTTCAAGAGGGACTGGCTGAAAGACGCTGACCTGGGCTTCGCGTTCCTCCCGGAGTTTGGCTCCAAGGGATACGCCTTCGAGTCCGCCCGGGCAGTGCTGGACTACGGGAAGGACGTCCTGGGGATGAGCCGGGTCGTGGCCGTGACCTCGCTGGAAAACATGGCTTCGATCAAGCTTCTGGGCAAGCTGGGCTTCCGGTTCGAAGGGTTGACCCGATTTCCGAACGATGGGAAAGAGGGGGAAGAGGTCCGCCTGTTCGTGAAGGACTCATAAACGGGGTGCCAGCCAATACTGTCGGCCAATACTGCCGGCCGGCACCCCGGGAAACGTTCAGCTCACGGCTGGTACGTGATCGTGAGTTGCGGCTTGTTGGCCGTCGTCGCGTTCTCGCCCGCGTAGAAGCCGATGTAGTCGTAGCCGGCGTCGTCGTTGTCGTCCAGTGTGAAAGTGAACCTGAGC
>JANOCF010000658.1:0-8438 GCA_031412055.1 Holophagales bacterium
GGCGCTACCCCTGCCCACGGTACGGGCGCTCACGGTGGCGGTGGCCTGGCAGGTGGTTCTGGCCCTGCTGCTGACGCATGCCCTGGCCAGGGAGCTGGGTGCGGGTGGGAAGGGGGCGGCCTTCGCCGCGGTAGCGTTCGCCTTTTCGACGTTCGAGATCCCCTGGGCCTATCACCCCATCGGCATGACCGTAACCTGGGTCCCGGGTGTGCTTCTCGGTCTGATTCTTTTGCGTCGCGGCGGCCGGGGGGCGTTCGCGGGGCTGGTGGTCTGCGCGATCGGGATGACTCTGAGCGGTCATCCCGAGTCGCTGGCCCACATGGCCGTGGTCTGCGCGGTCGTGGCTGCCGTGCTCCTGGTCTCCCGCAATCAGGAAGGACCGACGACTCGGGGAGCCTTCCTGGGCCGGCTCGCCGCTGCGGTGGCGCTCACGTTCTGCCTCACCGCTCCATACCTGCTGCCGATCGTGGAGGCGATACCCGAGAGCGAGCGCTGGGTGGTGGTCCACCGGTCTCCGGACCTGATCCAGACGCCTCCCTTCCGGGCGTCGTTCCTGCTCCCCCTCGTGGATCCTCTCGTCTTCGGCAGCACGCGGGATGGCAACTGGAACGCGTTTGCCAACTACAACGAGATCTGCAGCGTCTACGCCGGGGCCGTGGCGCTGGCGCTGGCGCTCGCCGGCGCGCTGGCGCTGCGCGGGAGGGTGGCCTGGCTGATGGCGGGCGGGCTCGCCGCGCTGATGATCGCGCTGCGGCTCCCTCCGCTGTTCGAGCTGGTGTCCGCGATCCCGGGTCTGGGGCATGCCATGCACGGCCGCTTCCGGCTGTTCTGGGTGCTGGCGGTGGCGCTGGCGGCAGGACTGAGCCTGGAGGAGCTGCCGCGCCGGGGCTGGCGGGCCGCTCTCGGCTCGGTTCTCGGGGTCGGGGTCGCCCTCTTTCTGGTTCCGCCTCCTCCGGCGTACTGGCAGCGGCTCTGGTGGGTCGCGGCGCTCCTCGGGATCGTCGTCGCGCTGGTCACGCTGGCCTGGCCGCGGCTGCGGCCTGCCTTTCCGGCGGTCGCCCTTGCCGTGCTGGCCCTGGATCTCGCGCTCCTGGGCCTGCGCTACCATCCGGTTCTCTCGGCTCCCTTCGATCTGAGCCCGCCGCCGGCCCTGGCCTTTCTCATGGAGGAAGACCGGCGGATTCCGGAGCCGTTCCGGGTGCTGGCCGAGTCGGGCGATCTGCTACCCAATCTGTCCTCCTACTACGGTCTCTGGGACCCTCGCGGGAACGACCCCATGCAGCCCGCGGCGGCGGTCCAGGTCGTGGGCCACAGCTTCCTGCCGCGCTTCAAGGTGGGACGGCTGGTGAGCCTCTCCCACGAGCGCTTCCCCCGCCACCTGACCCACCGCCTCGACTACATGGGGGTGCGCTACCTCCTGGCGCGGCATCGCCGGCGTCTTCCACGTCCCTGGCGCGCGGTCTTCAACGGCGTCGGGGGTAGGGTCTGGGAGAACCCGGCCGCCCTTCCGCTTTTCTTCATGCCGTCTGCGGCCGAGCGCGTGCTGGAACCGCTGGAGGCGCTGGAAACGACGCTTTCCAATCCGGATTTCAGGGCCTCGTCGGTGATCGAGGCCTCCGGCCCGAGGACGGTCCAACAGGGAAGCGTGCGGATCGGGCGCGTGCGGGGGAACGGCTTCGATCTGGAGGTGGAGAGCCGCACGGGCGGGCTGGTCGCGTCGAGCGTCAGCCATTCGGCCGGCTGGCGCCTGCAGCGGGACGGCGAGGAGGGCCACGTGCTGCGGGTGAACGCCGGCTTTGTGGGCTTCGAGGTCCCGCCGGGGCGGCACCAGGTCGTCCTGGAGTACCGCCCCGCCGGATGGACCTGGGGGCTTCAACTCTTCGCCCTGGGCCTGATCGGGATGCTCGTGGCGGCACTGCGCGCCAAGAGGAGCCTACTCGGCCCGCAGCACCTCGATGGGGCGCCGCTCGAGGGCGCGAGCGCTGGCAGCCAGGCCGGCGAGCACCGCCAGTAGCACGGTTGCGACCAGGGCGACGGCCATGGGGACGGGCTGGATCTCCCAGGGCAGCTCGAAGCCCCGGGTGACCACCGCGTAGGAGAGGACCGCCGCTCCGACCGTGCCGATCACGCCGGCCACCAGTCCGATCAGGGCGTATTCGACGGCAAAGGCGCCCACCACGCCCTTGCGGGTCATCCCCAGCGTCTTCAAGAGGGCCACCTCCCGTCCGCGGCGGGCCGAGCTGGCGCTCACCGCTCCGCCGAGGATGGCGATTCCCGCCAGCACGGTGAAGCCGCCCAGGAAGCGGATGCCCACGCCGATGCGCTCCAGCACCCCGGCGACCTTCTCCAGGATCTCGCGCACCCGCAGCACGGTGACGTTGGGATAGGAGGCGGCCAGGGTGTCCTGGAGCCCCTGCTCGCTGCCCTTGGGCATCCGCGCCGCCGCGAGCCATTGTTGGGGGGCCTCTTCGAGCACGCCCGGCTCGGCCACCAGGAAGAAGTTGATGCCGAACGACTGCCAGTCCACCGTGCGCACGCTGGTGACCGTCAGCTCCACCGGCACCCCCTGGATGTCGAAGCGGATCACGGAGCCGAGCTTCAGGCCCAGGTCTTCCGCGAAGTCCTTCTCGACGCTGACCTCCGCGCGGTTGGGGTCACCCCAGAGGGTTCCCTCCACCACGAGGTTGTCCGGCGGGAGATCCTTCATATAGGTCAGGCGCTGCTCGCGGGTGAGGGCCCAGCGGCTCGCGCCACGGTCCTCCTGTCCGTCGCGGTCCCGGTCCTGGTGCTCCGGGTCTTCCCCATCTCGCCTCCTTCGATTCCTCTGGGACTCGGCCGCGAGATCTTCGACCGTGCGGCCGTCGATCACCGCGAGCCGCGCCATGATCACCGGCACCGCCGTGATCCGGGTGGCCCCCTGCCGTTCCAGCGCCTGGCGCACTCCGGGCCACTGGGCGGGCTGGATGTCGATCAGGAAGGCGCTCGGCGCGTCCGGCGGGATGGCGGTGGCGAGCTGGTTGGAGAGCCGGCGCTCCACGAGCGACATGCCCAGGACCACCAGGACTCCCAGTCCCAGGGCCACGATGGCGCTCACCGTGCCCGCGCCGGGCCGCGCCAGCGCCGCCAGGCCGTGGCGCATCCAGACGCGTCCCGGCAGAGACTCGCGGGGGAGGCGCCGGACCAGCCAGGAGACCAGCAGGGCGGCGCCGGAGAGAGCCGCCGTCACCAGGATCACGCCGCCCGTAAAGCGGGAGCCCAGATCGAGCGACCGCGACTGGGCCGTGGCCATGGCCCAGATCCCGAGTCCGAGGGTGAGCAGCGTCGCCGCGGCCGCCCAGCGGTGGCGTGGCAGCGGCTCGGCGTCCCGGCGCAGCACTCGCGCGGGCGGCACCCGCAGCACGGCGGCCAGGGAGGGCAGGCTGAACAGCACCGCCACTCCCAGGCCCAGTCCCAGACCCCGAAGCAGGGCCATGGGCTGCCAGGGACGGACCAGCTCCGCGGGGATGAGATCCGGGAACAGGCCGGGAAGGGTGAGCTGGACCAGCGCTCCAAGGACGATTCCGACCAGGCTGCCGATCAGGCCGAGGAGAGCGGTCTGGCCCAGGTAGAGGGGGAAGATCTCGCGCGGGCGCATCCCCAGGCACTTGAGGATCGCGATGGCATCCAGACGGCTGTTCAGCCAGGCGCGGACGCTCTGCGCGACTCCGATTCCGCCGACGAACAGGGAGAGCAGGGCCACGAGACCCAGAAAGCGGTCGACCCGGTCGATGCTTCTGCGCAGCGCGGGCTGGGCCTCCTTGTAGGTCTCGATGCGGTAGAAGGTGGCGTTGGGCATCGCCCGCTGCAGGCGCTCCCGGGCCGTTTCGAGACGCTCGACCGGGAACCCGGGAGGGAGCTTGATCAGGGCGCGGTGGCCCACGCGGCTCCCCTTGCCCTCCAACTGGGTGCGCGCGAGCCCTTCGGGGGCCATGAACACGCGGGGGCCGAACGTCAGGGAGACGCTCACCCGGTCGGGCTCGGAGAGGACCACTCCGGCGATCCGGAAGGGCGCGCCGCCGATCCGGATCACGTCCCCCTGCTTGAGGCCGAGGACGGAGAGCAGCTCGGAGGCGGCCGCGACCGTATCGGGACCGAGCAGCTCCCGGAGCGGGCGCTGGGGCCGGAGGTCCAACTCGCCATAGAAGGGGTAATCGCCGTCCACCACCTTGAGCTCGACGAGCTGGCTGGCCGCTCCAGTCGCTCCGGTCGCGCGGGAAGCCAGGGCTACGGTGACCATCTCCTTGAGGTCGGTGCGCTGGGACCCGCCGAGGCCGGCCGCTTCCAGGTCGAAGCGCGGCACGGGCCGGCTCCCTTCGATCGCCAGGTCGGCGGCCAGGAGCTGGCGGGCTTCGGACCGGACCCCCTCGTCCAGGCTGGAGGACATGCCGGCCACGGCCACGACCGCGGCCACGCCTACGGAGAGACAGGCGACAAAGAAGGCCAGGCGGCCGCGGGCGCCGCGGGACTCGCGGGCCAGTGTGCGCAGGAAGAATCCGAGGGTCACGTCAGGACCTCCGCGCCCCGTGCCTCCCGTGTCTCCCGTGCTTCGGCGAGCACCTCTTTTTCGACCTGCCCGTCCCGCAGGTGGATGCTGCGGTCGGCAAGGGCCGCCACCGCCGGGTCGTGGGTGACCAGCACCAGCGTCGTGCCTTCGCGCCGCCAGAGCCCGGTCAGGAGATCCAGGACCATGCGGCCCGTCGCGCCGTCCAGGTTGCCGGTCGGCTCGTCCGCGAGGAGAATGGCGGGCCGGGGGGCGAAGGCACGGGCCAGGGCGACGCGCTGCTGCTCGCCGCCCGAGAGCTGGCTCGGGTAGTGGTGTCCGCGGTCCTGGAGGCCGACGGCCGCGAGGAGCTCGTCGGCCCGGGAGGGCGCGTTGTCCAGGCCGAGGAGCTCCAGGGGCAGGAGCACGTTCTCGCGAGCGGTGAGGTTGCTCAGAAGCTGGAAGCTCTGGAACACGAAGCCGATCTTGTGGCGGCGCAGCAGGGCCAGCCCGTCCTCGGAGAGGTCCTGGATCGGCTTGCCATCGATACGCACTTCGCCGGAGGTGGGGCGGTCCAGGCCGGCCATCAGGGCGAGCAGCGTCGACTTGCCGCTGCCGGACGGTCCGAGCACCGCCACGAACTCGCCCGCGCCGATCGTGAGATCGACCCGGTCGAGGATGGTCAGCTCCCGGCCGCCCGAGGGGAGGCGCCGGGTCAGTTGGAAGATCTCTATTCTGGGTGTCGTCATTCGGAATATGCGGGGCCAGCCCCAACCTTTCCCTTTCAAGACGCCGTCGGAGGCGCGGAGCTTACCACCGGCCCGACGGACCAGACTGGAGCCCCTGATGCGCAGAACGCTTTCTACCCTCGCCCTCTTCCTGCTGGTTGCCGGGCTGGCCACCGGGTGCAGTCCGGGAGCTTCGGAGGAGGCTGCGGCACCCCTCCAGGAGGCCGACCCGCAGCCTGCAACCGCAATGGCTCCGGCTCCAGCGAACGAGCCGCTCGTGGTGTTCCTGGGAGACAGCCTGACCGCCGGCTATGGCCTGGCGGCGGACCAGGCCTACCCGGTGCTGGTGGAGAAGCGGCTGGAGGAGGAAGGGGTCGCCATCCGGGCCTTGAACGCCGGAGTGAGCGGGGACACCACGTCGGGAGGGCTCTCACGCCTGGACTGGCTGCTCTCCCAGAAGCCAGCCGTGGTGGTGGTCGGCCTCGGTGGCAACGACGGTCTGCGTGGCCTGCCGCTGGAGCAGGCGGAGAGCAACCTCCGCCAGATCGTCGGCCGGTCCAAGGAGGCCGGCGCCCGGGTCCTGCTGCTCGGCATGCAGATCCCGCCCAACTACGGCCCCGAGTACGCCGAAGGATTCAAGGAAATGTACCCCCGCGTCGCCAAGGACCTGGACGTTCCGCTGCTCCCGTTCCTCCTGGAAGGGGTGGGCGGAATGGCCGAGCTGAACCAGGCGGACGGCATCCATCCCACCGCCGAGGGGCAGGAGAAGGTGGCCGAGACGGTTGCGCCTTACTTGTCAGGTATGCTCAAGTCACCCTCTTGAGTGATTGACGTGATCGTCAGCTTGACGTATCATTTTCCTCATGAACGTCGCGAACGCCACCCGGCATGAGGTCAGTTATCGCGTGCAGCACCAGCTGCCTGCGCCTGGCCGGGCCGAAGGGGAGCTGCGACCCCTGCCGGCGGGGGATGCAGTCGCGGTTCAGGAGAGCTGGACCGTGGAGTTCTTCCTGGGCAAGCGGATCGTCGCACAATATACCGTGTTCGATCCTGCGGCGGTCGTGAGGCTCGTGGAGAGAAATGGTGCTTTCCAGGTTGATGTGTCGAGCTCCAGACACGGTGCGGTCGACATGGAGCGGCTGATCGAGTCGATGCTCCCTTCTTCCGTACCCAACTCGGCCGCCGTTCTCCAGGCACGCCGCAATGCCGCGGCGCGGGAGGGTTTGCTCCAGGAGTTCGGCGCCCTGACCAGTGCCGAGGTGGCGGATCTCGCAGGCTCACGGGCGTCGAACAAAGCCGCGCTGGCGAACCGCTGGAAGCAGGAAGGGCGGATCTTTCCCGTCACCCATCACGGTCAGACCCTCTTCCCCGCCTACCAGTTCGACGGCGAAGGTCAGCCGCGTCCGGTGATCGCCCAGGTTCTGTCCACACTCGGGAAGCAGAGCCGGGATTGGGAACTCGCTCTCTGGTTCCTCTCGGCCAGCGGCTGGCTTGGGGGAAAGAGGCCGGTGGATCTCCTGGACAGCGATCCCGCCGCAGTCGCCGAAGCTGCCCGGCGCGAGATCGACGATCTTGTCTTTTGACCCTCGGCTTCAGGATCCGCCAGACCCTTCCACGCTCGATCCGCTGCTCGAAACCTGGGCGCATGGCGAGCGTATCGTCCGCTGCCACAAGAGCGCCTTCGGCGCCACCGAATACAACCCCGGTTTCGGCCGAGGACGATTCCATCCATTCAAGAATGACGATGGGGCTGAGGTCTCGACTGTCTACGGATCGAGCTCGATGGCCGGCGCCTTGTCCGAGACCGTGTTCCACGACCTACCCATCCGAGGGGCGGGACGGTCGATCTTGCGCTCGTCGCTGAAGACGATGATGGTGTCGGTGCTCTCGCCACTGCGGGATCTGAAGCTCGTTCAACTCCATGGCTACGGTCTGCGACGGCTGGAGATCTCCCGCGCGGAGCTCATCGAGAGCGGAGCGGGCCAGTATGGGCAGACGGCCAAATGGGCGGAGGCTCTCCACGCCTGCGGGAGCGGGATCGACGGTCTGGTCTGGGTCTCCCGCCAGCACGATACCTCCCTGGCCCTGGTGCTCTTCGGAGACCGCGTCAGGAGGGCGGACCTCGAGGTGGTGGACCCTCCGCTCCCGCTTTACCTGGGACCCGGATTCGACGAGGTCCAGCGAGCGGCCGAGCAGGCCGGCATTACCGTGGCCGAGTAGGGCTCGTCTATCTTCCCTTGGCCGCCTCCCAAAGCTCATCCATCTCTTCGAGAGTGGCCTCTGCAGCGGTCTTGCCCTTGGCAGCCAGGCCCTCCTCGACGGCGGCGAAGCGATGGCGGAACTTGCGATTCGTGCCGGCCAGGGCGGCCTCGGGGTCGACGTCCAGCTTGCGGGCGAGGTTGGCGAGGGTGAAGAGGAGGTCCCCCATCTCTTCCTTGACCTCCTCCTGCCGGCCCTGAGCCAGGGCCTCGCGCAGCTCGCCGATCTCCTCTTCAGCTTTGTCCAGGACCGAGGCCGCGTCCGGCCAGTCGAAGCCGACGCCCGCTGCCTTCTGGGTCAGCCGGTAGGTCCCGAGCAGAGCGGGAAGGGAGCCGGGAACCCCCCCGAGGAGCGTCTCCCGCTTCGGCTCCTCCTGGAGCTTGCGGCGCTCCCAGGCCTGGCGGACCGCCTCCGCGTCGGCCAGGGCCTCGCCGCCGAACACGTGGGGATGGCGCGACACCATTTTGTTGTGGACACCGTCGATGACCTGTGGCAGTCTGAACATGCCAGACTCCTCGGCAAGACGGGCGATGAACGCGACTTGGAAGAGCATGTCGCCGAGCTCCTCGGCCAGCTCTTCCCAGTCTCCGCCGTCAATGGCGCCGGCCAGCTCATGGGCCTCCTCCAGGAAGTAGGCCCGAACGTTTTCAAGGGTTTGCTCACGGTCCCAGGGGCAGCCGTCCGGAGCGCGGAGACGGGCCACGAGGTCGACGAGCTTCTGAAGGTCAGGAGTCTCAGGCATAGCTTGCTCACGATGATCGTGCTTGCTACGATTTTTCATCAACTCGTCGCATGCACGGAAAGGAGTACGGTTTCAGGTGGGTAGCCAGGGCAAAGAGATCAAAGTCACCGACAAGCGCATGTTCACGCCCGAAGGCGAGCTGCGGGAAGAGTACCGTTTCCTCAACGAAAAATCGACGGCCACCACGGAG
>JANOCF010000659.1:0-10423 GCA_031412055.1 Holophagales bacterium
CAACCTCCTGAACCTGGCGCTGAACTGGCTCCTCATCTTCGGCCACCTGGGCTTCCCCGCGATGGGCGTGAGAGGCTCGGCCTACTCCACCTCGATTGCCCGCTGGGGGATGTTCTTCTGGCTCCTGCTCGCTTCGAGACGGCATCTCGCCCCCTTCTGGAGCGGCTTCAACGGCGCGGCCGTCGACCTGAAACGCTATCTCCGGCTGCTCCGGATCGGCCTGCCCATCGGCTTCCACCAGTCGATCGAGGTGCTCCTCTTCTCCGCGGTCGCCCTGCTGATGGGCCGGATGGGCGTGGCCGCGCTCGCGGGGCATCAGATCGCCATCAACCTGGCGAGCCTGTCGTTCATGGTCCCCCTGGGGATTTCCGGCGCGGCAGCCACCCGGGTGGGCAACGCCATCGGGCGAGGGGACATGCCCGGAGCCCGGCGGGCGGCCATGGCCTCCCTGCTCCTCGGCGGTGGGGTCATGGTCGTGTTCGCGACGCTCTTCGCGGCGTTCCCCGAATCGCTCGCCCGGCTCTACACGCGGGATGTCCCGACCCTTGCCATGGCCGCGGCCCTCCTCCCGATCGCGGCCGTGTTCCAGGTCTTCGACGGCGTGCAGGTGGTGGGCACCGGCGTGCTGCGGGGCGCCGCGGACACGGCCTTCCCGGCCGTGCTCGCCCTGCTCGGCTTCTGGGCGGTGGGGCTCCCCTCGGGCTGGCTGCTCGGCTTCCGCTTCAGCCAGGGCGCCACCGGCCTCTGGTGGGGGCTCACCGTCGGCCTCGCGGCCGTGGCCCTGCTCCTTGTCGCCCGCATCGCCGCGCGCTTCCGCGGCGATATCGGGCGAGCGACCGGCTGACAGCTCAGAATCTCAAGCCATCTCCCGCGAGATATCGATCGCGGCAAGCACGAGATCTGACCACGGAATGGTGGCTCCCCATTCCTGCCGCAGGCGGGCCTTCTCGGCCTGAAACCTGGGTAAGGCCGAGAGTACTTCCTTCGGAGTAGGCGTCCGGACGGCGTCAGGCCGCGTAGCCAGCCAGGACATGACCCTCGGTACGATGGATCCGGTCTTACCGTCATATCGCATGGGATCAAAGCCCGCGAGGTCCGAAACGAACTTGAGATAGGTGTGGCCCTCCGGGACCAACAGCAGCCAATCATGTTGCTGGGTCTTGCGATTCGTCATGTGACGCCGGGCCATAGCAATCCCCAACTCAAGCGGCATATTGAACCGCGCAAGTTGCTCGCTCCCTTCTCCCCTGCACCGGGAGAGGTCGTGAATGGAGTACTTCGAGGAGAAGATCGCCTGTACGATGCGTTCCATCCGGGATTGGGCAACGCTGCCAGACTCAAGGGCACTCCGGGGCATGAAACCGCAGCAGACCGTGGAGAACAGGATGGCTTCGAACGTGGGCTCGAACTCTGGATCGAAAGGACAGTTGATGAAGACGGCTTTGGCCGGATTGATCGCGAGCTTGCCCTGCCCGAAGTGCTCTCGCACTCCCTTCGGAGTTCCGCTCGTCATTGCCGATTAATGCTTCAGACGCTCGGCATGCTGCTTGATCTCGAGAAGTCTGTCGCTACGTGCCTCCTCGAGCTCGTATGCTTGGGTTCCTTTGCTTTCGATCTCCACTGAATCGGGGATAGGTACAGAGTTGCTCGCCCCGTTATCCACACCATTCCTCTGTAGCGCCAAAAGAATGGCGGAGACCGTACTGGACAGATCCCGGGGATTCACGAATAGAACAACGCGGGTCTCGACCCCGGAAGAATCGGCGTACACGAAGGCGGGCAGTGGGGCGTCGCGCAGGAGGACTGGGATGAGCCGCTTGTGGGGGTCCTGCCAGACCGCTTCGAGGGCTGCCTGCCAAGTAAGCTGCTGGGTTGGATCGTCCGTGCTTTGGGAGCCCACCAAGACGAGGATGTCGTCCGCAGAACGGATTGCATCCTGGATCTGCTGCTGCCATTCGGAACCCGGCTTGAGATCTTCCTTGTCGATCCAGACAGAAAGACCGTGGCGCCTCAGTTCCTCGCGGAGCCGTTCCGCGAACTTGTGATCCGCGGCAGAGTAGGACAAAAACACATGCATGGCGCTGCTCCTGCGATAGACCTCTTCAGGAGAGGACTCTAACACCGATTGCTGCGCTCCCATGACCGCTCCTCTTCTGTCGTTCCCGGAAAGAATAGCAGACGAGTGCTTGATGCGGAACTCTTTTATCCGGAAAGATGTCTCCTTATGACGCTGTGCCTCACCGGATCACTTGAACAGCGGGTGCAGCAGGTAGTAGCACCCCGCGGAAACGGCGGCGGAGATGGGGATCGTCAGGACCCAGGCCCAGACAATCCGGCCGGCCACGCCCCACTTGACGGCCGAGAGCCGGCGGGTGGCTCCCACGCCGATGATCGCGCCGGTGATGGTGTGGGTCGTAGACACCGGAATGCCTCCGAGCGTGGCTCCCACCAGGGTGATGGCGCCCGCGGTCTCGGCGCAGAAGCCGCCGAAGGGCTGGAGCTTGGTGATGCGGGAGCCCATCGTCTTGACGATCCGCCAGCCGCCGAACATGGTGCCGAACGCGATGGCCGCGTGGCTGATGAGGATCACCCAGAGAGGGACCACGAACTCCGTCAGATGCCCCGACGCCACCAGCAGGCCGGTGATGATGCCCATGGTCTTCTGGGCGTCGTTGCCGCCGTGGCCCAGGCTGTAGAGGCCCGCCGACACGAGCTGAAGACGGCGGAAGAGGTGGTCGAGACGCGACGGGTGCCAGCGCCGGAAGATCCAGGTCACCCCTACCGTCAGGAAGAATCCGAGCAGGGCGCCGATGGTTGGGGCCAGGACGATGAACATCATCGTCTTGGTCCAGCCCGAGAAGAGGATGGCGCCCATGCCCGCCTTGGCCACGGCGGCGCCGGCATAGCCGCCGATCAGGGCGTGGGAAGAGGATACGGGAATGCCCCAGTACCAGGTGGCCAGATTCCAGGCGATGGCTCCCAGCAGGCCCGAGAGGACCACCTCCTGTGTGACCACCGACAGGTCGATCATCCCCTTGCCGATGGTCTTCGCCACGGACGTACCGAGGACGAAGGCGGCCACGAAGTTGAAGAACGCGGCCCAGAGCACCGCCTTCTGCGGCGAGAGCACCCGGGTGGAGACCACCGTCGCGATGGAGTTCGCGGCGTCGTGGAACCCATTCAGGAAGTCGAAGACGAGGGCGACGAAGATGATGAAGATGAGAACGGCCGATGCATCGGGCATCGTGATGGTCTCAGGAGTTCTTGACCAGCAGGTTGCCGATCACGTGCGTGTAGTCCTTGCACTGGTCGCACGCGTTCTCGAGTCCCTCATAGATCTCCTTCCACTTCATGATCTCGAGAGGGTCCCGGCCGTTGGGCCGGAACAGCTCGGCGATGATGCCGCTATAGAGCGAGTCGGCCTCGTTCTCCAGGTCCGAGACGCGGACGATCCCGTCGTGGATCTTGGGCGCGTTGCCCAGGTCCCAGATCAGCTCCGTCAGGCTGTCGACCTCCCGGCACATGTCGGACAGGATCTTCGCGAACCGCCGCAGCCCTTCGGGCGACTCGTGAAGCTCGAACAGGACCAGCGCGTGCCCCATGGCCTCCAGAAAGTCGAGGACATCGTCCAGGTCCGTCGTCAGGGCGCGGATGTCCTCCCGATCGAAGGGGGTGATGAAGGTGGAGTTCAGGGCGTCGAAGATCTGCCGGGTGATCCGGTCCCCTTCGTGCTCGATCTCCTTGAGCTTCTTCCAGAGGCCCTGCCGCTCCTCGAGGCTCTCGCTGTGGGCGATATCGCTGAACAGGTTCCCCGCGGCGAGCAGGTTTCGGGTATCCACGGAGAAGAGCTCATGAAAGCGCTCCTCCTTCGGCATGAACCACTTGATGATGGCGTCCGCTTTCAAAAAACCTCCACGATGTGACGATCGTGTAACAGTCGTGTGACAGGGCGGGATCGTACCATCCGGAGACCCGGGCGGCTACTCCGGACCTTCTGCTAGGCTACGCGCCCGTGAAGACCCTATCCCTCGCACTGCTGCCGGATCTCCTGGCCGTCTGTCGTCTCGACCCCGGCTCTCCCCTGCCCGCCGCGCCTGCCGCGGGCGCAGCGGGCTTCTGGTCGGTCACACGCACGGCGGACGAGATCTCGGTCATCCTCCCCGAGGACCAGGCACAGCCCGGCTGGAAGGTGGAGCCGGGCTGGCGGGCGTTCCACGTCGCCGGTCCCCTCGACTTCGGTCTCACCGGCGTGCTGGCCTCCCTCGCGCAACCGCTGGCCGATGCCGGAATCCCGGTCTTCGTCCTCTCGACGTTCGACACCGACTACGTCCTGGTCAAGGAGGTCCGCCTGGAGCGGGCGAAGCAGGTCCTCTTCCAGGCCGGCCACACCGTGGAATGAGCTTCAAGGACCACTTCTCGGGCCACGCCGCGGACTACGCCTCTTTCCGGCCGGGCTACCCGCCGGAGCTGTTCGACTTCGTCGCCGCCCTCCCCCGCCGCCGCCGTGGCCACAGCACGGCCTGGGACTGCGGTACGGGCAGCGGCCAGGCGGCCGTTGGACTGGCGACGCGCTTCGAGCAAGTTTTTGCTACCGATCCGAGCGCCCGCCAGATCGAGCATGCCGAGCCCCACCCGCGGGTCGAGTACCGGGTGGCCTCGGCGGAAGATTCCGGCCTCCCCGACGCCTCCGTCGACCTGGTCACGGTGGCGCAGGCCTTTCACTGGTTCGACTTCGACCGCTTCTACGCCGAGGTCCGGCGAGTCCTGGCCCCGGGCGGCGCCGTGGCCCTCTGGAGCTACAACCTGGCCCGGGTGACTCCCGAGGTGGACGACTGGACCGACGGACTGGCGCGCGAGACCGTCGGCCCGTACTGGCCGCCCGAGCGGCGCTGGGTCGACGAGGAGTACCGGACGATCCCCTTCCCCTTCCCGGAGGTGGAGGCACCGGTCTTCTACCTGGAGGAGAGATGGAGCCTGGAGCGCTATCTCCTCTATATAAGGACATGGTCGGCCTTCCAGCGGTATCAGAAAGCCACGGGGCGTGACCCGATCGAGGAGGCCCGTGCCCGGATCGAGGCCGCGTGGGGCGACCCGGATCAGGTGCGGACGATCTCCTGGCCCACTTTCCTGCGGGCGAGCCGGCCGATCGAGTAATATTCCGTTTCATCAATGCCGTTTCACCAATGATTACCGCGCTGGTAAGCCGCAAGGGGGGCGTGGGGAAGACGACGACCGCCGTCAATCTCTCGGCCGCCCTGGCCGGGAAGGGCTGCCGTGTCCTCCTGGTGGACCTCGATCCGCAGTCGTCGGCCTCGCTCTCCCTGGGAGTTCCGCGGGAGCAGCTCCCGCCCTCGTCCGCCGACGTGATCCTGGGCGGGATGCCCGCGGCGGACGCGGTCCGCCCGAGCTCCACGAAAGGGCTCGACCTGATCACCGCGTCCACGGACCTGCAGCGGGCCGACGCGGAGCTCGCGGTCTTCAGCAAGAAGGAGAGCCGGCTGAGCTCGGCCCAGGCGCCGCTGGCCGAGAAGTACGACCACATCCTCCTGGACTGCCCGGCGTCGCTGTCGCTCCTGCCGTTGAACGCGCTGGTGGCGTCCGACGCGTTCATCATCCCCACCACGCCGCAGTACCTGGCCACGACCGGGATCGCGAACATGATCTCCGCGGCCGAGCGCCTGAGCTGGACCGCCGGCACCCGCACCCTGCCGCTGGGCATCCTGCTCACGATGGTGGACTACCGGACGAAGCTGACCCGCAGGACCGTGGACCGGATCCGGGCCGAGCACGGCCCGCTGGTCTTCGCCATCGAGATCCGCATCAACACCCGTCTCGCCGAGGCTCCCGAGGCGGGCCAGACCATCTTCCAGTACGACTCCCGTGCCACCGGAGCGGAGGCCTACCGTCTCCTGGCGGAAGAGCTCCTGCTGCGGGCCGGCGTGATCCAGCGGGCGGGCAGGCCGGACTAGGAGGATATCAAGGCTTTTCAGAGGGCAGTCGCTGCCCCCTGAATCTGGAGGCCCCAAATTCGGGGGGCCGTCGCTGCCCCTTGAATTGGATCGTGTCCGCCCAGGGGATGGCAGGCAGGTATTCAGAGGGCAGTGACCGCCCCCTGAAATGGGAAGGCGCAGATTCAAAGGGCAGCCACTGCCCCTTGAATTCGGGAGGCTCCGGTCGTGGGAGGGACTGCGGAAATTCAGGGGGCAGGTACTGCCCCCTGAATCTGGGACGCCCAAATTCGGAGGGCAGCGGTGGCCCTCCGAATTGGTGACTCTCTACCGTCCCTGCTGAGGCTCCGAAGCGCGGCCGAAGTCGCCCGGCATCTCCGCGACGGCGTACGCCAGGGCGGCCCAGGCGGCCACGTTCTGGTCCAGATCCTTGGGATCGATCTTGTCCAGCGTGTCGTTGGCCGAGTGATGCAGGTCGAAGTAGAGGCTGCCGTCCTGGTTCAGGCCGACGAGCGGCACCCGGGCCGGGGCGAGGGTGCTCAGGTCCGCGCCGCCGCCCGTCTCGTTGTCGCCGCGCTCCACCCCGATCGGCGCGAGCAGCTTCGCGACCTCGTCGAAGAGCGGCAGGGCCTCGGGAGCCACGTTGGAGTCGATCCGCCAGACCTGGCCGGACCCGAAGTCCGACTCCCCCGCCAGGATGTGCCGCGGCATGTCCGCGGCGTACTTCTGGGCGTAGGCCCGCGCTCCCGACAGCCCGAACTCCTCGTTGGCGTACAGCACCACCCGCACCGTCCGGCGCGGAGGCTGCTTCAGCTCCCCGATCAGGCGGGCCGCCTCCATCATGATGCCGCAGCCTGCGCCGTCGTCCACGGCCCCGGTGCCCAGGTCCCACGAGTCGAGATGGCAGCCCAGGAGAACGATCTCCTCCGGCTTCTCCCGGCCGCGGATCTCCCCGATCACGTTGGCGGACTGGGCGTCCGGAAAGTAGCGCGCCCCGAGCTTCAGGCGGAAGACCACCGGCTTGCCGCTCGCGATCTGCGCCTCCAGGACGTCGGCATCCGGGTTGGACAGGGCCGCCGCCGGGATGCGCGGAGTCCCCTCCTCGTAGCGCATGGCTCCCGTGTGCGGGGTGCGGTTGTCATCCGTGCCCACGGACCGGATCAGCACCGCCGCCGCGCCGAGCTTGCCGCCCACGATCGCGCCCCGGCCGCGCGCGCCCACGGCCTCGCCGTAGCCTGAGCCGTCCTTGGCCCGGCGCATGCGCTTCTTGATGAACGCGATCTTCCCCTTCACCTTCGCGGGGTCGGCCTTCTCCAGGGCCGCGAGGTCGGCGAACTCCACCACCTCGGCCTCGATGCCGCCGGGACTGCCCTCGGGCGTGCCCACACTGCCGCCGAGAGCGGTCAGGATCACCGGCTGCGGCCATGGGGAGACGATCTCGCCGGATTCAGCACCGCGCTCCCAGTGCGGCACGGTCACCGGCTCGGCGCGCACGTTCTCGAAGCCCAGCTCCTTCAGTTTCCTCACTCCCCACTCCACCCCGGCCCGGTCGCCGGGCGAGCCGGCCAGTCGCGGGCCGACCTCGACGGTGAGCGAGCGGACGATGTCGTAGGCCTTCGTCCCCTTCATGGCCTGGTCCCGCAGAGAAGCGGCCGTGGTCCCGATCTCGGGGGACAGGCTGGCGCCGACGGCCGGGAGGGCGAAGGGCAGCAGAGCGAAGGCAAGGACTCGTGTCGAGACGCGCATTCCAATCACCTCTTCAGGAAAAGGAAACGGGGCGGACGCGTAAAGCGCCCGCCCCGCAGGGATCGTCGAAATCATCAACTCCGGGTTCAGGCCGCGGACTGCATGCGGTTCATCTGCCGCAGGGTCTGCTTCCATTCCCGGAGCGCCTGCTCCAGGGCGTTGTAGGTCAGGCCGAGCCGGGTCTCCAGGGGCAGATGCTCCTCCTCCGGGAGCTCCGGAACCGGCTTGGCCGAGGACCGCCGGCGCTGCAGGGCCAGGAGGTCCTGGATGGCCGTCTGGAGGCGGGCATGGGCCTGGTGCAGCCGCTCCTCGTAGCTTTCGCGCAGGGTGGGAGCAACCTTCTGCACCCGCTCCTTGGCGTTCTCGAACTGGATCTCGACCTTGGCCTTGAGGATCGCGGCTTCGGGAGCCCGCCGCAGCTCGCGGACGAGACCCACGCGCTCCAGACCCCAGATGAGCCACTTGGCCGGATCGAAGTGCCAGCTCTTGATCCCGTTGCGGTAGTCGAACGGGAAGCTGTGGTGGTAGTTGTGGTAACCCTCGCCGAACGCGAGCACCGCCATCACCGGGCTGTCGCGGGCGCTGTGCTCACGGCTGTAGGGCTGCTTGCCGATCATGTGGCAGAGGCTGTTGATGAAGAACGTGCCGTGGTGGCTGAACACGATCCGCGCGACGCTGCCGATGAGCAGGCAGCCCAGCACACGGCCGGTCAGCACGCCCACCAGGAGCGGGATGCCGAAGGCCACGCCGAGGCCGATCGTCTTGTACCAGCGGTCCTGCCAGACGACGAGGGGATCCTCCGAGAGATCGCGGACGATGCCGCGCCGGGTCGGATCTTCGTTGGCGAAGAAGATCCAGAAGAGGTGGGCCCACCAGAAGCCCTTCTGGATGTTGTACGGGTCGCGCTCCTCGTCCACGTGGTCGTGGTGGACGCGGTGGTCGGCGGCCCAGTTCAGGACCGAGTTTTCGAGCGCGGCAGCGCCGAAGACCAGAAAGAAGAGACGCACGGGCCAGCTCGCCTGATAGGTTTTGTGGGAGAACAGCCGGTGGTAGCCGGCGGTAATCGACAGGCCGGTGAAGAACCAGATGACGAAGAACGTGAGCCACTCCGGAAGGCCGAAGCCATAGTTCCAGACGTACCATGGGGTACCGATGGCGGCCACGACGAAGGTTCCTACCAGGAAAAGGATGTTGGTCCAGTTCAGGCGGCGCGGCAAGGGTTCTGCGGTCGCTCTCTCTTCCACTCGTTTCTTCTCCAGACTTCGTGATGAAATGATGGGCGCCCCGGCCCTGTTCTCCGCATTGGCTCCCGCCGTGGAAGGCGGGTCCGGCAGAGGATACCAAAAGGAGAGGCGGTCACGCGCACTGGCGCCAGGATCTTCTCTCCCGACTTCGTAACCATGAAAGGAGCTTGATTATGCCCGAAAAGACTCCCGAAAAGAACCGGATGGGCCAGATCGCCCGCCTGGCGCTCGCCTTCGTCTGCCTCCTGGCCCTCGGTTTCGGCGGGCTTGGGGTCGCCCAGGCCGCCGGCCAGGAGAGCTCAGCTCTGCAGCGCGTCGAGGCCAAGAAGGTCTGCATGATTAACAACCAGCTGGTCGCCAAGGACCAGATCCCGGTCGAGGTCCAGGGCAAGACCTACTACGGCTGCTGCGAGATGTGCAAGGAGCGCCTGACCAAGGACGCCGCCGCCCGCACGGGCACCGACCCGGTCACGGGCAAGCCGGTGGACAAGGCCACGGCCGTGATCGCGGCCCTGGAAGACGGCTCGGTCCTCTACTTCGAGAGCGAGAAGACGTTCGAGCAGTACTCCAAGGGGGCCAAGGAGACGAAGAAGTAATCGGGTAGACTCCTCTCCGATGCGATTCTTCTGGATCCTCGTCGGATGCCTCGGATGTCTCCTCGTGGGAGCCTGCGGCGGGACCGGGGAGCGGGCGCGTACCGCCGCCTCCCCAACCGGCCGCAGTGGCCCCAATCCCAATCTTGCCATGCCCACGCTGCCCCGTGTCCAGCCTTCCGGTCCCGTGTCTGAGAACGGGGCCGAGGCGATTTCTCTGTTCGGCGAGACGCTGATCGCGCCGCCGCTGCCCCCCGAGATCCAGGCGGACCGGGAGGCGAAGCTGATCGCGGCACGGGCCGAGGCCGAAGCCGACCCCGGCGACGTCGACGCCCTGGTCTGGCTCGGCCGCCGCACCGCCTACCTGGGGAGGTACCGGGAGGCCGTCGACATCTTTACGCGGGCACTGGAGAAGCATCCCGACGACCCGCGCCTTCTCCGCCACCGCGGTCACCGCTACATCACCTTGCGCCGCTTCGACCTGGCCGCCGCCGACCTGGAGCGGGCCGCGGGTCTGATCTCCGGCAAACCGGACGAGGTCGAGCCCGACGGTCTCCCCAACGCGCGCAACATCCCCTTGAGCACCCTGCAAAACAACATCTGGTACCACCTCGGCCTGGCCCACTACTACACCGGGGATCTGGAGAACGCCCTGCGCGCCTTCCGCGAGTGCATGGCCGTGTCCAAGAACCCGGACATGCAGGTGTCCACCACCCACTGGCTCTACATGGTCCTGCGCCGTCTCGGCCGGACCGGCGAAGCCGAGGAGCTGCTCGGCCCCATGCGCACGGACATGCAGGTGATCGAGAACCGGGCCTACCACTGGCTGGTGCTGATGTACAAGGGAGAGATCTCGCCGGAGTCGCTGATGAGCCTGGCCACCGAAGAGGAC
>JANOCF010000660.1:0-2722 GCA_031412055.1 Holophagales bacterium
GCCGCCGGCCGGGCCCCCCGTCTTCGGGAGCTTCCTATCCAGTATGCGGATTACGCAGCCTGGCAGCGAAGCTGGCTCTCCGGCGAGGTCCTGGAGCGGAAGCTGGTGTTCTGGCGGGAGTATCTCACCTCGGTGCCACCGGTCCTCGACCTCTCCGACCGTCCACGTCCCGCGCGGAAGGGGTTCCGTGCAGGGACCTGTGCCTTCCACATCCCGGCGGACGCCTCCGCTACCTTGGCGTCCGTCGGCCGCCAAGGGGACGCAACCCTGTTCATGGCCCTGACCGCCGCTTTCTCCTCCCTGCTCTCCCGCCACTCCGGGCAAGATGACCTGGTGGTGGGAACGCCCGTGGCGAACCGGGACCGCCCGGAGGTGGAGGGGCTGATCGGCATGTTTGTCAACACTCTCGCCGTGCGGGCGGACCTCACGGGCGATCCTACCTTCGCCGAGCTCCTGGAGAGGATGCGGCGGCGGATGCCGGAGGTTTTTGCGAACCAGGACGTGCCCTTCGAGAGGCTGGTGGACGAGCTCGACCTGCCGCGTTCCCTCAGCCACGCGCCGCTCGTGCAGGTGATGCTCGTCCTGCGCAGCTTCGCGCCCGTGGAGCGCGCGAAGCTGGAGGGGGTCGCGTTCGAGCCCCTGATCGTGGAGACGGCCGGGACCCAGCTCGACCTGACGCTTGTGGTGGGAGGCCGCGAGGACGGCCTGCCCTGCCTGCTGGAGTACGACCGGGACCTGTTCGACCCCGCGTCCGTGGAACGGTTGGCGCATCACTTCGACGTGCTGGTGCGGGGTGTCGCCGCCGCCCCGGACCGGCGGCTGTCGGACCTGCCGCTGCTCGCGGAGAGCGAGCGACAGGAGCTGCTCGTCGACCTGAACGCGACCCGTCGCAACTGGGCTCTCGACGGCACGGTGCACGAGGTGTTCGCGGCCCAGGCGCGGCGGACGCCGGAGGCGGATGCCGTGGTGTGCGGCGACCGGCGCCTGACGTTTGCCGAGCTCGACCGGCGTGCTCGCGCCCTCGCCGCGGACCTGCGGCGGCTGGGAGTGGCGACGGAGTCCAGGGTCGGGCTCTCCGGCAGCCGCTCGCCCGAAGCAATCGTGGGCATTCTCGGGATCCTCATGGCCGGAGCGGCCTACGTGCCGATCGACCCCTCCTGGCCTGCCGAGAGAGCCGCCTGGATGCTGGAGGACGCAGGGGCCGCGCTGCACCTGAATGATGAGCGGATCGCAGAGCTTGGAGAAGGCGTCGATGGCGTCGCCTCCTGCCTCGTTCCGGTCCTGCCGGACAGCGCCGCATACGTGATCTACACCTCCGGTTCCACGGGGCGTCCAAAGGGAGTGGTGGTGCGCCACCGCTCGGTGATCAACCTGGCTCAGGCCCTGCGGGAGGCGGTGTATGGCGAATCCGGTCCGCTGAGGGTGGCGGTCAACGCGTCGCTCTCCTTCGACGGATCAGTCAAGCAACTCGTCCAGCTCCTTTCCGGGCACGCGCTCCACCTCGTGCCGGAGGAGGTGCGCCTGGATCCCACGGCGATGCTGGGGCTGCTGCGCCGCGACCGGATCGATGTCCTGGACGCGACGCCCTCCCAGCTCCGGCCGCTGCTCGCAGCGGGGCTCGCGATCGCACCGGAAGGGGCGCCGCGTCTGGTGCTGGTCGGTGGCGAGGCTCTCGACCGGGAGACCTGGGAAGCGGCGCGGTCGCGCCCCTGGACCCGCTTCGTCAACGTATACGGGCCCACCGAGTGCACAGTTGACGCCACGGCGATCGACCTCGCCCGGAGCGGTCTCCCGGCCTCGATCGGAGGGCCTCTCCCGAATGTCAGGGTGTACTTGGTGGACTACCGGGGCCAGCCTGCTCCGAAGGGCTGCCCGGGCGAGCTGTGGATCGGCGGCGAAGGACTTGCGCGGGGGTATCTGGGGAGGCCTTCGCTCACGGCCGAGCGGTTCGTGCCCGACCCCTTCGGAGGGGAGCTCGGGACGCGCCTCTACCGCAGCGGCGACCTCGCTCGCCTGCAGCCCAACGGTGAGATCGAGTTTCTCGGCCGGATCGACCGGCAGGCAAAGGTTCGCGGCTACCGTGTCGAGCTGGGCGAAATCGAGGCAGCGCTGCGCGAACTCCCCGAGGTGCGGGAGGCGGCGGTGCAGGCTAGTGAAGGGCGTTTGGCGGCCTGGCTGGTGCCGGCGGCGGAGCTGTCCGTCCCTGCGCTGAAACGGAGCCTGGAGCGCAAGCTCCCCTCCTTCCTGGTCCCCTCCGTGTGGGTAGTCCTGGAGCGGATGCCACTCACGGCGAGTGGCAAGATCGACCTCGGCTCCCTGCCGGCCCCACCGTCCGTGCCCACGGCGGAGGGACGCGTCTCGCCGCGCACCTCCCTGGAGGAGGTCCTCGCCGGCATCCTGGGAGAGGTCCTGGGGTTGGATGAGGTCGGGGTCTTCGACGACTTCTTCGATCTCGGAGGCCACTCGCTGCTCGCTCTCGAGGCGCTCTCCCTGGTGCGGGAGACCTTCGGGGTTGATGTTTCGGTGGCACGCATGTTCGAGGCACCGACGGTGGCCGGGCTGGCATCCTACCTCCTGGAGGAGCCCGAGCGCCGGCAGCGGATCGACGCGGTGATGCCGGTCCTCTTCGAAGTCGCGGGCGAGGCGGCGGTATCATGAAAGGCACCCTCCGCCTTTCTGCTGAGCAGAGACGGCGGCTTCGGGAGGAGCTGCAGCGCAGTGG
>JANOCF010000661.1:0-7843 GCA_031412055.1 Holophagales bacterium
GTGGCACCCTCCAGCAGCTCCCCGCGTCTCGCGAGGACGCGGCGGGCGATCGCCGTCTCCAGATGGGCCACCAGGCGGGCCCGGACGTTCTTGCCCAGGCGGGCGACGCCGATCCGGTCGGCCACCCGCCGGACCAGCTCGTCCTCGGTCATGACTCCGGCGCCCCAGCAGGCCTGGCGGAAGGCCACGAGCACCTGGTCGGGATCGTAGACCGCCACCGTCCGGCTCCGTCCTTCGCGCCGTGCTCCCTGGGTGAGAAGCGAGATGCGGCCGGACCGCTTGCCGGCCGGCCGGCGGCCAAGCTCGGACCGGATCCGCCCGAGCAGGACCCAGCCGGGCTCGTAGGTGCGCCCTTCCAGGCGGGCGAGCTCCGCCTCGGTCGGCACAAGCTCGCCGCGGAAGGCCTTGTCCAGGACCGCCTGCACCAGCTTCTCCGCCATCGCCGTGCCCGCGGCCATGCTCGCCTCGACCTTGCCGAGCCCCTGGAACCGCGCTTCGATCCGGCGCATGATCTCCCGCTGCTCCGAGAGGGGCGGTGTCGGCACCGGCATCCGCTTCAGCTTCGACGAGTTGATGTTGGACTGGCTGACGCAGTCCGTGCGCACGGTCCGCGCCCACTGGCGTCCCCACGGGGAGTTGATCCAGGCGCACAGGAAGCGGCTGTCCACCCGGCTCTCGTCGCAGGTCACGCGCACCAGGTAGGAGGCGAAGATCGCCTCGATGTCGCAATCGAACACGGCGGCCTTGCCCACCAGGCCCGGACTGTTGGTGCGGTTGAAGAGGATGTCTCCGCGCTCCAGCCGGAACGAGTTGAATCCGGGGGTGCTGCGGTCGATGTACTTGAGGATGGCCAGGTCGACCCGGCCCTCCTGGATGTTGGACATGCGCAGCATGGGCACGCCGGTGTCCGGGTCGCCGTCGGCGCGCACCGAGGTGCCGTACTGCACCTTCGCGACGAGGTCGTTGAGCGCCACGAGCGTCCAGCTCTCCGGGATCTCCGGCACGTCCAGCGGTTCCGGTACCTGCCACTCGGTTTCGTCGCTGAAGCGCGCGGGCTCGCTGTCCGGCCAGCGCGCGCGCCAGTCCTCGGTGAGACGGCCCGAGAACGCGTGGGCCAGCACGGACTGGCGCAGGCGCCGGAGATTGGCCGGCAGCTTGCCCACCGCGAGCCGCGTCCGGCGTTCCTCGGTGGACAGCTCCTTGACCCGGGCCACGATGCGGCGCTGCTCCTTCAGGGGCGGCAGCGGCAGGGACACACCGGAGAGAAACGCCTGGAAATCAAGATTACGAATGTTCGTCGTCTGCGACTGCCACGCGTTGAAGTCGCCCCGCTCGTAGCGGTGGCGCAGGACGAGCGCCACGTAGGCGGGATCTACCTCCGGATGGAGCCGCACCTGGCGGCAGAAGTTGCCGCAGACCAGCGGGCTCCGGGCCGTCCGGAGGACCGTCTCGTCGACCAGCAGGCAGCGGCCGACCGGCTGCTCGGGACCGCCGCCGGAGATCTCGATCACCAGGTCGCCCAGCCGGAGCTGGCGCTTTTCGAGGCTCGACCGCTTGATCACCCGCTCGGCGGCGGTGCTCCCCTTGGCCTCGTCCCAGTCCTTGAACTCCGTGCCGCGCAGCACGCTCACCTGCACGTACCCGGGCGGAATGCCGGTTTTGACGGGATCATCGCCCCACTCACCGCCCAGGGCGTGCACCACCAGCTCTTCGAGGACCGCCTCCGTCCATCCTTCCCGGAGACCGCCCTCGATCTGCGACAGCTTTTCCGACGGATCGTAGACCGCGCTGGTCATTCAGCCCTCCGCAGGACGACGGGCGATTCGACCTCCAGGTCTCCTTCGAGCAGCCTCAAAATCTGCTTGAGTCCCCGCATCGCCTCTTCGAGCTCGGTGATCGCATCGGTCGCGATCTCCTCGGGATAGGGCAGCTCGTCGTCGTCGACGGACTCGTCCTTGAGCCACTTGAGGCTGTCGATCTTGAAGTCGCGCGCCTGCACCTCGCTGATCGGGAACGAGCGCCAGCGCCCGTCGAAGGAGTCGCGCGGATCGCGCCGCGAGCGCCCGTTGGGATCGCTGCCGAAACAGGTCTCGAACGCGGCCAGGTGCGTCGCGGTGAGCGGCCGGCCCTTCTTGGTCACCCGCGGCACGTTGGTGCGGGCGTCGAAGACCCAGACGTTCTCGGTGGACGCTCCCTTGGTGAAGAAGACCACGTTGGTCTTGGTGCCGGGGCTGTACGGGGTGAAGGTGCCGTTGGGCAGCCGCAGCACGGTGTGCAGGTCGCAGACCTGGGTGAGGATGCGGAAGACCTCCCCGGCCTGGTCGGCGAACAGGCAGTTGTCGGGGACCACCACCGCGGCGCGGCCGCCGGGCTTGAGGATGGTCAGCACGTGCTGCAGGAAGTTGAGCTGCTTGTTGGACGTGCGGATGACCAGGTCGTCCCGCTTCGGGATCTGGTTCGCCCCCTTGGTGCCGAACGGAGGGTTGGTGAACACGACGTCGAAGCGCCGGTCGTCGTGCGGCAGATAGATCGAGTCGCCCGTCTTGATCTCCGGCTCGAGGCCGTGGAGATAGAGGTTCATGAGCGCCAGGCGGCGCGGGCGCGAGACCAGCTCCTGGCCGTAGTAGGTGCCGGAGCGCACCCGCCTGGCCATTTCGGGATCGAGCGGCTCGCCGCGCAGCTCGCCGGTCAGCCATTCGTAGGCGGCGACCAGAAAGCCGCCGGTGCCGCACGCCGGGTCGCAGATCGTGAAGTCCCTGGAAGACCGCGGATCGGGCCGCACGCAGCGCACGATGGACTGGATCAGCAGGCGCGGCGTGAAGTACTGGCCGGCGCCCTTCTTGCCTTCGCTCGCGGCCTTCTCGAGCAGACCTTCGAAGGCGGCGGCCTTGACGTCGACCTCCAGCCGGATCCAGGCGATCTCGTCGATCAGACCGATCAGCCGCTTCAGGTTGTCCGCGCTCTTGAAGCGCGGCACCGCCTCGGTGAAGATGTCGCCGAGCAGGCCGGTCTGCTGGGCGAGGATGCTGAGCACGGCCTGGTAGTGATCGGTCAGGGCGGAACCGGACTTCGCGGCCAGCGCCGGCCACGAGCAGTCGACCGTGCGCTCCTTGCCCTTGAGCCCGCTGCGCGTTTCGCTGAGATTGATCCCGCGCTCGTCGGCCATCTTGAGAAAGAGCAGGTACGTGATCTGCTCGATGTAGTCGCCGTAGTCGATCCCGTCGTGGCGCAGGGTATGGCAGAACCCCCAGAGTTTCTGGACGACATCATTCATCGTTTTCCTGTGCCTCGCTGAAATCGAACCGCTGTTCAACGGCTGAGTATGGTAGCGGATTGGGCCGCTAAATAGCAGTGGCTCAAGGTTTTTCACCTCTTGCTAAGCGGGACGTTATCACTCCTACACAGCACTCTCTTTCCTTTCCGCGGTAACGGAAAGCGGGATTTCGTGGAATCGATCAGAAAGGAAAAAGAGTCCTGACGAACCAATTTCGATTTGAGAGCATCGCGAGAAATTTTTCGATCTCCTTCCCGCGGAGCTGATGACAGAGGAGTGGCGAGGCGCGACAACTTCCGCGAAGGAATCACTTCTGCCGGAAACGGCGACACGGAAGAAGCCGATAAAAGCCGAAGATCGCCCTTCAGAGATGCGCCGCGCGGTATCCGGAAGCCGCAACGCGCGCCGACACTGCGCGGCTAGCCGGGAGACCGGATTTCGACGACCTTGCCGCTCCCGTCGACCTTGGCGCGCACTTCGGAGCCCTCCTCGAAGCTCCGCCACTCCACCTCGTCGCGGGCCCGGTAGACCCTGGTCGCGCCGTCCCGGTCCTCGAAAAGGACCTCGTAGACCCCGGCGCGCTTCGCCTCCCGCTCGTTGGAGCGCAGCCCCGCGTCGGGCCAGCTCGGCGCGAGGTCCTGGCCGTCGGCGCGGGCCTCGCGTCCCGGCATCCACTTGTCGACCTGGTAGCGGTAGCGCTTCCGGTAGACCGGGTCTTCGCGGAAGACCGGCTCTTCGTAGGTCTCCTCGCTCTCCCGCTCTTCGTAGACCGGCTGGTCCTCGTAGATGTCCTCGAAGTAGCCGTTGCCCAGGTCGCGCTCGCCGACCTTGACCCGCTCGGTGCCGGTCTGGACCCGCTCGCTCACGGTGCGGGTGCGCGTCTCGGTGCCGACCTGGACCCTGTTCTGGTGGTGGACCTCGCGGCTCTCGGACTGAATGCTGGCGCCGCCGGGGATCTCTCCTTCCCAGCCTTGCTCCTCGACCGTGCGGAGCTCTTCGATGGCGAGGGTCCGCTCCCAGCGGAAGCCGGTAACCGTCAGGGTCTCTTCCCGGGGCCGGCCGATCAGCCAGAACAGGAACACCGCCGCCACCAGGACCAGGCAGCCGATCTTGAAGCGGCCGCGCGATTTGAGGGGGGCCGGCGGAGACGGAGGGGTGGCAGCGAGTGCAGCAGCAGGAGGAGGAGGAGACGCGGCCGGCGGAGCGTCTACGCGGTGCTCCACGACGGGGCGGGCTGCGGCTCCATCCCGCGAAGCGCCGCAGCTCGAGCAGAAGGCGTGGTCGGACACGTTGTCCGCCTCGCAGAAGTTGCAGGTCCAGTCAGGGCCGGCCTGGGCGCGGCGCAGCGCGTCCGCCTCGGTGACCTCCGGAGAGTCCTCGGGCAGGTAGAACTTCACCTCGTCGCCGCGGGGCGCGCCGCACCCTCCGCAGTATTTCTCCGGGCCGCGGTTTCTCTTGCGGCCGCAATGTGGGCAGTCCCAGGCACCTTCACGGATGGCCAAAGCAGATCTCCTCGGGTATGCCGCTCATCCTATCGCGGACTCGCCTTCGCGGGGGGCGATCTGCGCCGGAGGGAACACGAGCTGGAAGCTCGAGGCATAGGCCCCGGCCAGGACCCGCCCCCGGGTCAGATCGGGGAAGAGCTCGGGGTCGATGCGCGCCTTGAGCAGGCGGGCGGGACGGACCATGCCCCGGCCTTCGAGGGTGGTGATGAAGGTCCGGCCTTCCCAGGGCTGGACGAGGGTCCGCCAGGAGTTGGGAAGCATCGCGCCCGTGACCGGCAGAGGGAGCTGGCGGAAGCCGAGGGTCAGGTCCGCCACGGTCCGGCCGCCGAGGGTCACGATGACGCGCTCGGTGCGGCCCCGCCGGTCCACCTCGAAATCAGCGACCTCCTTGGGGATGCCCCAGTTCTCGCGCCCGTTGACGGCGCTCGCCTCGGTCGAGACGTAGATCTTGGTGACGGAGAAGACGCGTCGGCGGTCCAGGAGGATGGGGCCGGCCAGGAAGAGCAGCTCCCAGTAGGGTCCCACCCCGGACGTCCGGTACTCCACCAGCATGACCAGGCCGAGGCGGCCGGCCAGCTCGGAGCGCAGGCTGTCGGGCAGAAAGGCGTCGCGCTCCAGGAAGTCGGGCTCGAAGCGGAAGAGCAGGATCGATCCGCTCCCCTCCAGATGCCAGGGCGGGGCGACCCTCGGGACCGGGGCTCCGTCCCTCTCCGCCATCTCAGGCTGCCGGATGCTTGCGCTGGAGTCTCGCCTCGAAGGCCTTCTCCAACTGCTCGAAGTACTCCTCGTTGCCCCAGAGGGAGGCCGCGAGCCGGTCCACGAAGCCTCCAAGCAGCTCTTCCTCCTGGCGAATGGCCTCGCCTTCGTCCGCGCGCTCGCCCGAGCGGACCCGTCCGAAGACGCCGCCAAGCAGGGACGCGGCCTTGGATAGCAGGTCGAAGCTGCGCCGGAAGGAGCGGGTCATGGCGCGATGGATCGGCTTGACGTCCTCCTCCCGCATGGTCTCGAGGACGGCGGCGCGGACGGCCCGCACGCGTTCCTCGGTGCGGCCGGACGGGCGGAGCCCCTGCGGCAGCCGGGCGGCGTGGAGGAAGAGATAGCCCTGGACGAAGGTCTCCACGGAGCGGTGGACGCCGTCGCGGAGAAGGAGCAGGTAGAAGGCGGTCTTGAAAACCTTGCGCAGGACGCGGCGCGCCCCGTCGCGGGCGGCCATCGCGGTCCCTTTGAGGAGACCGGGCCAGAGGCGCCGCTCTCCTTCCCCGGCCAGGATCCGCACCTCGGCGTCGGTCAGCTCCAGGTCCCGGCTCTCGCCCAGCTCGCGGATCATCCGCCGCTGCACCCGTTCCAGTGCCCAGTCGTCCAGGAAGGGTACCGGCAGCAGGGGGCAGAGACCCGCCAGCACGCTGAAGAAGGTCAGACGGCGGAAGCGAGGGTAGTCCGCCTCTTCAACCTGGGGTACCTGGGGCCGTTTCAGCCCGCCGGGCCGCAGCTCCGCGTGAAGGCCGATGCTGCTCTCGTCCAGCGGGTCCCGTTCGTCGTCGGCCGGCACGGTGCCTCCTCTCTGGTCTTCTTCCCCGCAATGCATACGGGGGATCGGTCCAAAAAGAATAGCTTAGTACCTGGCTTTAGTACCGGCCGCCGATCTTCCTGGAGATGATCTCGCCGTCGGTGAGCTTGCGCCCGGCGCGCTTCTCGGCCTCGCGGACGAACTGCGCGGTCACCCCGTGGATCCGCATGGAGACGAGGTTCTGCGCCGAGACCTCTTCGTGGCCGGCCTCCGCCAGGTCGCGGACGAACGCCGGGCTCACGCCGTGGATGCGGAACTCCACCAGCCGGTTCAGGGGTACGTCGCGGTACCCGAGCTCCGCCATCTCCCGTGCGAACTCGGGGGTGGCGCCGTGGATCTTGAGCTCCACGAGCTTGTTCGCGGTGAGGTCCTTGTAGCCGGCCTCGCTCATGGCGCGCACGAGCTCCTCGCTGACGCCGTGGATGCGGAATTCCACCAGCCGCTCTGCCGGCAGGTCGGGGAAGCCCGCGTTCGTCATGGACCGGATGAATTCGGTGCTGACGCCATGGATGCGGAACTCCATCAGCCTGTCCAGGGTGATGTCGTCGTAGCCGAGCTGCCGCAGCTCCGAGATGAACTGGCGGGAGACGTCGAACAGAGCCAGGCTGAAGAGGTCCTTCGCCTCCACCTTGTGGCCGAGGCCAGCCATCTCCCGCATGTAGGTCGGGCTGCCCTGGAAGGTGAAGGTGCCCTTCCCCTCCGAACCCGGGCCGGTGCCGTCGAACCGTCCCTGGAAGGAGAAGGTGCCGGCGTCCCGGCGGAGCTCGAAGCGGACATCCTGGCCGGAGCCAAGCCCGTGGAAATCGTTCTCCCGGTACGAGGTACCCCGATGGCTCTCGCCGCCGCCGGAGTGCTGGTAGGACATGTTGAGCTGAATGCGGCCGTTCTCAAGGCGCTCGGCGGTCCACTGCCCGGTCTGGCCATAGGGCGCGGGATCGGACGGGGCCGGCGGCACGACAGTTCCGGTGATGATCGTCCCCACTACCGGAGGCTGAGGCTCTGACTGCGCCACCTGCGATACCGGGCCGGCCACATGGATCTGGAGCGGCAGCGAGGCGCGAGCCCCTTCATGGAAGACGGCCCCGGCCGCGAGCAGCGCCAGGGTCAGAACACCGGCCATCCACGCGACGGGCGGGCGGCTGGTGCCGTCCTGAACTCCCGCGATCCGCCGGATGCGCCGCAGCAGCGAGCCGCCGTCCGCGCCCAGGGCCAGGCGTGGCGTGCGCAAGCCCTCCAGGGCGGCCAGGGCACGGACATAGTCCAGACGGTCGCCGCACACCGCCACCGCCAGGTCGTCGCAGCAGCACTCGCGCTCCTGGCGCACCTGGCGGGAGACCCACCAGACCGCCGGGTGGTAGAAAAGCAGGGTCTCCACGGCCGCCTGGAGCAGGTTCACCAGGTAGTCGTGGCGCCGCACGTGGGCCAGCTCGTGGGCGAGGACCGCTTCGAGCTGCTGGGGCGTGAGGCCGGCGAAGGCGCTCGCCGGCACCAGGATTA
>JANOCF010000662.1:0-4682 GCA_031412055.1 Holophagales bacterium
CCTACGTCATCTATACGTCCGGCTCGACCGGAACGCCCAAGGGGACCATGCTGTCTCACCGCGCCGTGGTCAGCTATCTGACCTGGGCCGCCGAGGCCTACCGCGTCGCGGAGGGCACCGGCTCGCCGGTCCACTCCTCCCTCGCCTTCGATCTGATGGTCACCAGCCTGTTCACCCCGCTGATCACCGGTCGGACGGTCTTCCTGGTGCCCCAGGAGCCGGGTGTGGAGGCGCTGGCCTCGGCCCTCCGGCAGCACGAGGGTCTGCTGGTGAAGCTGACGCCCGCCCATCTCGACCTCCTGGCCCAGGTGCTGCCTCCCGGGGAGGCAGGACAGACCCGGACGCTCGTCGTGGGCGGCGAGGCCCTGCGCGGGAGCAGCCTCGCCTTCTGGCGCGAGCACGCTCCGAACACGCGGATCATCAACGAGTACGGTCCCACGGAGGCGAGCGTCGGCTGCTGCGTCCACGAAGCCACCCCGGACGACTCCGGCGGCGACGTACCCATCGGCCGGCCCACCTCGAATGCCCGGCTGCACGTGCTCGACTCCCGGCTCCAGCTCCAGCCGGACGGCGTCGCCGGCGAGCTGTACGTCGCCGGCCACGGCCTGGCCCGCGGCTACCTGGGCCGGCCCGGCCTGACGGCCGAGCGCTTTCTTCCGGATCCTCTGGCGCACCGGCCGGGGCAGCGGATGTACCGCACCGGCGACCTCGCCCGCAGGCGTCCCGACGGCGTCCTCGAGTTCCTCGGCCGGACCGACCACCAGGTCAAGCTCCGCGGCTACCGCATCGAGCTGGGCGAGGTCGAGGCGGCGCTGGCCGCGCATCCCGGTGTCCTCGAAGCCGCCGTGGCGGTGCGGGAAGCCGCGCCGGGCGACCGCCGGCTCGTGGCCTGGTTCGTGGCCCGCGACGGCGTCTCTCCCGACGAGCTGCGGTCCGCCCTCAAGGAGCGGCTGCCGGAGCCCATGGTCCCGACCACCTTTGTCCGGCTCCCGTCGCTGCCGCTCGCGGCCAGCGGCAAGGTGGACCGCCGCGCGCTGCCCGCCCCGGCCTTCGGACGGGGCGGCGCGGCCGGCTTCGTGGCTCCCCGGAACACCGTGGAGATGAAGCTGGCGCTCATCTGGGAGGAGCTGCTCGGCGCCTCTCCGGTCGGCGCCCGCGACAACTTCTTCGACCTGGGCGGCCATTCCTTCCTGGCGCTCCGCCTCGTCGGACGCATCCGCGAGGAGCTGGGCCGCGAGCTGCCCCTGGCGGCCCTCTTCCAGGCACCCGTCCTGGAGCAGCTCGCCGCGCTCCTGCTCCGCGACAGGGAGACGGCGGCCTGGTCGCCGCTGGTCCCGATCCAGCCGCAGGGCTCCGGCGTGCCCTTCTTCTGCGTCCACTCCATCGGCGGCAACGCTCTGCGCTTCTACCACCTGGCCCGCCACCTGGGAGACCGCCCCTTCTATGGCCTCCAGGCGCCCGAGCCCATCGAGCTCGGTGATACCGGGGATGGTCCGAGTATCCCTGAGATGGCCGCGGACTACGTCCGGGCGATCCGGGAGGTCCAGCCGCGCGGCCCGTACCTGCTCGGCGGCTACTCCTTCGGTTCGACGGTGGCATTCGAGATGGCCAACCAGCTCGAGCGGCAGGGAGAACGGGTGGCGCTCCTCGCCCTGGTCGACGGCGGCGCGCCGCTGCCCGAGCGCCGCAACGTCCGCCGCAGCGAGGCGGTCATCCTGGCCGGCTTCGCCCGCGACGCGGCCCGCTCGGCAGGCCGGGAGCTGCCCCTGGAGCACGAGCGCATCCGGGAGATGGACGGCGACGACGCCTTCCGGTACATCTTCGGCGCCCTGAGGGAGCACGACCTGCTGCCGCCGGAGATCGGGCTCGACTGGGGGCGGCGATTCCTGCGCGGCATCCAGGCCCGGCTCCGGGCCGCGGAGGACTACCAGGCTCCGGTCTACCCGCGCAGGATCACCCTCTTCCGTTCTACGGAGCAGGAGACGGAGAGCGCCAAGGCCTGGCGCGAGGCTGGCGTCGACGTTGCGGATCCCACCCGCGGCTGGGACCGGCTCACCGCCGAGCCGCTGGAGATCCGCTACATCCCCGGCTACCACGTGCGTCTCATGGACGAGCCGCTGGTCGCCGAGCTGGCGCGGGAGCTGCGCCGGGAGATCGAGTCGGCGCTCAAGGCGGCGGAAGAGGAGCCGCGGCTCCAGACGGTCCGGGGCTGACGGCTCCAGACCCGGCTGGAGGTCGCGAACTTCCCCTGATTCGCGGTTCGCCCCTTGGGGCGGCCTCTCCGGAACCGCGAACAACCGCGAAATGAGCGGGGCGGACCGTCCGGAGACCGCGAACAGCCGCGAACTGACGCCAGGAAGTCGCGAATCCCTCTCAGTTTGCGGCTCCGCGGGAGCCTACAGCCCCAACCGCTCCGACTCGTTCCGCAGCGCCTGGATCACGTTCTCGACGTGCTCGTCCAGGGAGACGCCCAGCTCCTCGGCGCCCTGGTAGATGTCCTCGCGGTGGACTCCCCTCGCGAACGACTTCTCCTTGAAGCGCTTCTTCACCGAGGCGGCGTCCACGTCCTTGACCGACTTGCTCGGCTTGACCAGGGCCACGGCGGTCACGAAGCCGGACAGCTCGTCGCAGGCGTAGAGCGCCTTGGCGAGCCGCGTCTCCCGGGGCACGCCGGTGTAGGGCGCGTGACCCATGATCGCGGTCCGCAGCACCTCGGGGTAGCCCTGGGCCGCCAGGATCTCGTTGCCCCGGTAGGGATGGTCCGTCATGTCGGGCCAGCGCTCGTAGTCGAAGTCGTGGAGGAGGCCGGTCAGGCCCCAGAGCTCCTCGTCCTCTTCATAGAGGCGGGCGTAGTGGCGCATGGACGCTTCCACGGCCAGCGCGTGCTTGCGCAATCCTTCCTTTTCCGTGTACTGACAGAGGAGCTGCCAGGCTTCTTCTCGGGTAGGGAGGCTCTCGTTTTCAGACATGGCGCGTACGGTAGCAGAAGTAGATACAATCGTGGCGTGAGCGACGACCGCGACGAGCACCGCAAGCTGACCGTCCGCTGCCCCGACTGCAGCTCCGATCTCGTGATCGACGTGGCGACCGGAGAGGTCCTCTCCCACCGCAAGGCCAGGCAGCCGATCGCGGGCGGCAAGGACTTCGACTCCCTGCTCAAGGGGATCGACGAGGACAAGGCCCGGGTCGAGGACGTCTTCCAGCGCGAGGTCGCCGCGATGAAGGACCGCGACCGGCTCCTCGAAGAGAAGTTCCGCGAGGCCCTGCGCCGCGCCGAGGAAGATCCAGACAAAGGTCCACCCCGCCGCCCCTTCGACCTGGACTAGACCCTGGACCAGACCCTGGATCCGAAAAGGTGCTGCGGAATCAAGGATTTGTACCGGAAACCGGCGTCCCTCCGCGCCCGTGTTAGAATCCCTGCGGCTGTCCGGCCTGCCCCCCGCCGCCGCCGTAGCCCGAGCCGAGGCTCCCGACAAAGACTCATTGAGAAAACGTCAGCCCGATTTGAAGATGAACGACCGCTCTCCAGCAGCGGGCCCCGCCACGGGCCCGGGAAAGGATGTAAAACCTTGACTCCATGGTGGCTACGCCCCACCGCAGAGGGCAACAAAGAACAGAAGGACCGGCCTGCCGAGAAGGCCGCCGAAAAGGCCCCCGAAAGCAGACCCGCCCCTGAGACCCCAACCACCGTCGCTCCCGAGAGCGTCGCGTTGACCCAGGAATCCCTGAAAGAAAAATCGCCGTCGCTGGAATCCGAGCCCGCCTGGCGCCACGAGCCCGTGCCGGAGCCCGAGAGCCCCTACTACCGTGAGGAGCCCGAGCCCACGCGCTTCGCCCGCGCCGAGCCCATCTCGGCGATACCGGCCGACGACGAGCTGGAAGAAGACGACGACGACGAGATGACGGCCGAGATCACCGAAGAGTCGGATCTCGACGACGATGACACCGAGGACGACGAGGACGACGACGAGGAAGAAGAGATCGCCGTCCGGGCCGAGAACGACGACGACGGTCTTGGCGCCGGCGCCGATACCGCCGACGACGCCAATGGCGCCAAGACGACCGAGACCACGGAGGAAGCGCGCGGTGAAAGCCGCCGCCGCCGTTCCCGCCGCGGACGCGGACGTGGACGCAAGGAAGAGAAGCCTGCCGTCTCGGCCGTAGCGACGTCCGTGACGTCCTCGACGTCCTTGGACACCGAGGCCGAGCCCGGGCAGGAGGACGAGGAGCCCGTCCGTGAGGCACCCGTTCGCCACTCGGTCGCAGCCCGCCGCAGCGCCCCTACCGCTCTGGCGCCCCAGATGGCCCAGCCGACCCAGCCGGCCCAGATGGCCAGCATCGGCTCCCCCCGTGCCCTGCGCGAGAGCTTCACCGTCCCCACCGGGGACCTGGAGAACTTCACCCGCGAGATCATCATCACCATGCCCGAGCGCCAGCGCGTGGCCGACGAGCGCAAGATCGCCATGTTCTGCGACTTCGAGAACATCGCGCTCGGCGTCCGCGACTCCGACATCGGCAAGTTCGACATCGAGCTGATCCTCGAGCGCCTCCTGGAGAAGGGCAAGATCATCGTCAAGAAGGCCTACGCCGACTGGGAGCGCTACAGCGACTACAAGCGGCCCTTCCACGAGGCGGCCATCGAGCTGATCGACATCCCGCAGAAGTACTACTCGGGCAAGAAC
>JANOCF010000663.1:0-6282 GCA_031412055.1 Holophagales bacterium
TGCAGGAGACGGCCGAGAGCAGCGAAGCTCCGGCGTAGGAAAGGACCAAAAGGACATAAAGGACCCAAAGGACAGGAGCTTCTTCGTCCTCGAAGTCCTTTATGTCCCTTGGGTCTTTTAGGTCCTTTTCTTGACATCCCCGTGTCCAGGGTGTTACGGGTAGGCGTCCACAAATGAGGAGGCCTCATGCCCGAGACCGTGTTCGAGGTTCTGGAGCGAACCGCCCGCAATCACGCCGACCGCCCCGCCATGCGGGTCAAGCGGGACGGCCGCTGGCAGATCACCACCTGGAAGGAGTACCGCGACCAGTCGATGCTCGCCGCCCGCGGCTTCCTGCTCCTGGGGCTCAAGCCGCGCCAGGGCGTGGTGATCATGGGCTACAACCGTCCCGAGTGGTTCGTGGCCGACCTGGGCGCCATCGCCGCCGGCGGCCTCCCCACGGGGATCTACATCACCAGCACGCCCGAGCAGTGCCACTACATCGCTGAGCACGCGGAGGCGGCGGTGGCCGTCCTCGAAGACGAGCGTTACCTGGAAGTCTTCCTCTCGATCCGGGACCGCCTGCCCAAGCTCAAGGCGATCGTCCTCATGTCCGCGGCAGCCGGAACGGGCGGACGGGGGGAGGGCATCTACTCCTGGGAGCAGCTCCTGGCGCTGGGAGCCGACGTGCCCGAGCCGGAGCTGCGGGCGCGCATCGACGCCCAGAAGCCCGAGGACGTCTGCACCCTGATCTACACCTCCGGCACCACCGGGCCGCCCAAGGCGGTCATGCTCACCCACCACAACGTCACCTGGACCGCCGGCAAGGTCGCCGAAGCCTACAAGGTGAACGTGGACGACGACCTGATCAGCTACCTGCCGCTCAGCCACATCGCCGAGCAGGTGGTCTCGCTCCATTCGCCGATGAGCGTGGGCGGTTGCGCCTGGTTCGCCGAGAGCCTGGAGAAGCTGGGGGAGAACCTGCGCGAGGTGCGTCCCCACTTCTTCTTCGCCGTGCCCCGGGTGTGGGAGAAGATGCAGGCCGGCATCCAGGCGGCCGGAGCCAAGAACCCGCCGCTCAAGAAGAAGATCGCGGCCTGGGCGCGGGGCCTGGGACTGAAGGCGGGGGAGGCCGAGCAGCGGGGCAGCGCCTCGAAGCCGCTCCTCTACGGGCTCGCCCACAAGCTGGTCTTCTCCAAGGTGCGGGAGAAGCTGGGGCTGGACCGGGCGCGCGTCTGCGCCACCTCGACCGCGCCGATCGCCGTCGACACCCTGCGCTTCTTCACCAGCCTCGGCATCCCGATCATGGAGGTCTACGGGATGAGCGAGTGCACCGGCCCGGCCACCTTCTCGACCGCCGACCGCTACCGCCTGGGCAAGGTCGGCTATCCCATCCCGGGCACCGAGATCCGGACCGCCGAGGACGGCGAGGTCCTGATGCGCGGCCCCCACGTCTTCCCCGGCTACTACAAGAACGAGGCCGCGAGCCGGGAGACGGTGGACGAGGAGGGCTGGATCCACTCGGGAGACATCGGCGAGATCGACTCCGAAGGCTTCCTGCGGATCACCGACCGCAAGAAGGAGCTGATCATCACCTCGGGCGGCAAGAACGTAGGCCCGCAGAACCTGGAGAACAAGCTGAAGCAGATCGCGGCGGTCTCGCAGGCCGTGGTGGTGGGCGACCGGAGGAACTACCTGGCGGCCCTGCTCACCCTGGACCCGCTACGGGCCGCTGCGGAGGCCGAGCTGGCGGGCAGCCCGTCGCGCGAGCCACTGGATCTGGCGAAATGCCCGATCTTCCGGGCGTACCTGGAGAAGCAGGTAGAGGGCGTCAACGCCGGCCTGGCGCGCTACGAGACGATCAAGCGCTTCACCATTCTCCCCGACGAGCTGAGCATCGAGAGGGACGAGCTCACCCCTACGCTGAAGCTCAAGCGGCGGGTGATCTACAAGAACTACGCGTACGAGATCGAGAAGCTGTACGCTTGACCGGAGGAGATAGCGATGTTCAGACCCGTTCATGTTGAGGCATTGCCCGGGTTCCGGCTGCGGGTGCGGTACTCCGACGGTGTAGAGGGTGAGGTGGATCTTTCCGGTCTTGCCGGGAAAGGAGTGTTCTCGCTCTGGAACGAGCCCGGAGCCTTCGAACGGGTCTACATCGGGAGCAGCGGCCAGATTGCCTGGAACGAGGAGATCGATATCTGTCCGGACTCGACGTACCTTCAGATCACCGGCAAGACGCCGGAAGAGGTTTTCGAGAACTTGGCGGCCAGGGCTGCCCATGCCTGAGATCAGCCGATTCTATGGAATCGTCGTCAAGATGTATTTCGGCGATCATCTCCCGCCGCACTTTCATGCCGAGTACGGAGATTCCCAAGCCTTGATTGACATTCGGACCCTGGCGATCATTGCCGGACAGCTTCCTCCGAGAGCCTTGGGTCTCGTCATGGAGTGGGCTGCATTGCACCAAGGGCATCTCGAGACGGCTTGGGAGCGCGCGGTCCGGCTGGAAGCCCCAGGCAAGATCGATCCCTTGCGCTGACCACGTGCCGAGACTCGGCAGCGCCCGAAAGGTGTCGCAACTTCCCGACAAGCTGCGACACCTTCTCCAGGGATCGCAACGTTCCCCGGTCAATCTGCGGCACCTTCGCGACACTCTGCGACGCCTTGTCGACACTCTGCGACGATCCGTCGCGACTCCATGACCCCTGAAGGTCACTCTGCGACAGGTCGTCGCGAAGGAGCCTCTCCTTTGCGACGGTCTGCGACGACTTCGCGTTTCTCTGCGACGCCTTGTCGAGAGTCCGTGGCAACTTCGCGATGGTCTGCGACGCTTTCCCGACGGTCTGCGACGGAGTGTCGCGGAGTTACGACTGCGGAAGGAGGGATTGCGGCGTTCCCGGGACGGTCTGCGATAGAAAGCGGAGGATCTGCGGCGCCCGAAGGTCTCCGGGCGCCGCGGAGAGATGATGATCTAGAACGGGATGTCGTCGTCGTCGATATCGCCGCCACCGCCGCCGCCGGTGCCGCCGCCACCACCGCCGGTACCGCCGCCACCGCCGCCGCCATAGCCGCCCTCGTCATACGAGGGGCCGCCGCCCTGGCCGCCTTGACCCTGCCGATCGGCAGCTTCGAAGTCGCCGCCGCGCCCGCCGAGCATCTGGAAGTTGTCGCAGACGATCTCGGTCCGGTACTTCTTCTCGCCGCTCTGGCGGTCGTCCCAGGAGCGCGTCTGGAGACGGCCTTCGATGAACACCTGCTTACCCTTGGTCAGGTACTGCCCGGCGATCTCGGCCTGCTTGCCCCAGACTACGATGTTGTGCCACTCGGTCTGCTCCTGCTTCTGGCCGTTCTTGTCGCGCCAGCGCCGGCTCGTGGCCAGCGTGAAGCTGGCGACCGGCTGCCCCGAGGTCGTCGACCGGACCTCGGGATCGCGGCCCAGGTTGCCGATCAGAATGACTTTGTTCACCATGCGTAGGTCTCCTCCCCAAATTTGAGGGAGTACGCTATCACACCGGCCGGGACGCGGATCGTCGCGCCGCCCGGAGAAAAAGGACGGGAAGACGTGCGACTGGTGATCCAGCGGGTAAGCTCGGCTTCGGTGCGCGTAGACGGAGCAATCGTGGGGGAGATCGGCCGCGGCCTTCTGGTCCTGGCCGGCGTGGAGAGAGGCGATGGGATCGAGCAGGTCCGGGCCGCGGCGGAGAAGCTGGCCGGGCTGCGGGTGTTCGAGGACGACGCCGGAAAGATGAACCTGGATACCTCCTCCGCGGGCGGCGCCTTCCTCGTGGTCTCCCAGTTCACGCTCGCCGGCTCGATAGCCCGGGGGCGGAGACCTTCCTTCGACCAGGCCGCGCCGCCTGACGAGGCCGCCCCCCTGGTGGACGCGCTGGCCGAGGACCTGCGGGGCCGGGGCTACCGGGTGGAGACGGGCCGGTTCCGGGCCCACATGGAGGTATCGCTGGTCAACGACGGGCCGGTGACGCTCATCGCGGACTTCTGACCGGGCGCTGGAGAGGGGATCAATTCAACCCACTCGCCAGCCTCCCCTGCCCCATCGTCAGGGAGAGCCCCCTCCAGGGCGATGATCCCCCGGGGGATGAAGGAGAGGAGCAGGATCAGCAGCCCGACCAAGGCCAGCACCTGCCGGCCCCGGCCGAGCGGCGTCGCCTCGTCGCGGACCCGGGGGTGGAAGAGGCCGAACACCACCGACAGCACGCACCAGACCCACCAGCCCTGCCAGAGGAACCCGGCCAGCGCCAGCCCCACCCAGACCAGCGGGGCCAGCCGCCGCTGCCAGCGCCGCGACACCGCGTACAGGATGTGCCCGCCGTCGAGCTGGCCGAGCGGGATCAGGTTGATCGACGTCGCCAGCAGCCCGAACCAGGCCGCCAGCGCGAACGGGTGGAGGTTGAGGATCATGTGGTCGCCCAGCGGGCCGTGGAACAGCCGCGCCACAAGCTCCACCGCCAGGGAGCGTCCGGGGAGCAGGACCGACTCGCCGGGCCGCAGCACATCGGGCAGCGGCGCCGGCTGCGAGTTCGCCACCCCGTAGAGCAGAAACGGGATCAGGACCACGAACCCGGCGATCGGGCCGGCGATCCCCACGTCGAACAGCTCCTTCCGGTTCCGCAGCTGAGACTTGATGCGGATGAACGCGCCGAGCGTCCCCAGCATGAGCGGCGTGGGCAGGAAGTAGGGGAGCGTCGCGGCGATCCGGTACCGGCGGCAGGCCAGATAGTGGCCCAGCTCGTGGGCGAGCAGGATCAGCATCACCGGGACCGACATCGACAGGCCGAGCTTCAGCAGCTCGGGCTCGGTCCAGACCCGCTTCACGAGCCCCGGATCGAGCACGGGGAACAGATCCGTGGTCAGGTCGGTGCGGGTCCAGCCCCAGAACGCCGGTCCGAGCGTGGTCACGGTGAAGAAGGTGAGGGAGAACAGGGCCAGGGCCAGACGCCAGCGCGGGGGCGGAGGCTCGGGCGGCGGGATCGCCTCCGCCTGCCATGCCTGCCACCCTTCGTCCGCGAATCCGGGCTGACCAACGGGCAGCAGCTCCGGGTGGAGGACCGGCCCTTCGACATCCTGGCGCCCGTCGCTCGGTGAGCGATCCGGGCGTGGAGGTCGATCGTCGAATCCGTCCAAATGAGGGGAGCCGCGGAGGCGGCGCAGGCCCGAAACGGGCCGCTCAGAGGTTCTTCAGGTCTTTTCCGGGCTTGAAGCGGACCGTCTTGCCGGGGGAGATCGCCACCTCGACGCCTGTCTTGGGGTTCCGTCCCACGCCCTTCTTGCGATCACGCACCTGGAACACCCCGAAGCCGCGGAGCTCGATGCGCTTGCCGTCGCACAGAGCGTCCTTCATCGCTTCGATGATGGTGTCGACGGCCTGGGCCGCCTTGACCCTGGGGACGTCCGTGATTTCCGCGACGCGGTCTACGATGTCGGACTTGATCATGAGTGCTCCGAAACGGCGCCGAGTCTACCCAACGGCTCGTGAAGGTGTCAACGAAACGAAATCTTTCAAGGTTTCGCCTCAGCGCGTTTTCGATGAAGGATACAACGCTCCAGGGCGGCTCCGGCCGACGCGGCCAGTCTCTGCAGATGGGAGAGCTCGATCCCGCCCATGCCCAGCCCCTTGGCCGCCGACTCCCTGACCGCGCCGTCGGCATAGAGCACCGCGACCAGCCGGTCCTTGACCCGCACGGGCAGGACCACGCAGTCGCGGGGGAGCTCGCCGCCCCAGGCCCGCGCCAGGTCCCGGTGGGCCGGCATGGGCGGCAGCGGACCCATGTGCAGGCCGCTCCCGTTGCGCAGGTTCAGAAACAGGGAGGGCTGGTCGAGGGCGACCGAAAACTTCTGGAAGATGGGGAGGTCCATCTCCCCGTGGCCCATCCAGGCCGAGACCTTGTCCCGGGTCACCTGGAAGAGGGCGGCGCGCTTGTAGCCCCGCGCCAGGAATCCCAGCATGGTCCTCGCCAGCTCCTCGCGGTCCAGTGTCTTCTCGAAGATCGCATCCACCTCTTCGATGGACGCGGGGGAGGGGAGCGACGGCTCGCCGGCTGGAGGTGCGGCCGGCGCTGGGGCCGCTTGCAGTCTTACCTGAGAAGCAGCCTGAGAATCGGCCAGTGCCGAGCGCTCCTCCGAGGTCATGGAGATGCTGTGGACCGCCGGCTTTCTGACCGGAGCTGCGACCGGAGCCGCGGCCGTAGCTGCTGCCACGCTGGCCGCTGGAGCGGCTGGAGCGGCTGGAGCGGGCGGCGGGGGAGGCGGCACCTGGGGGGCAACCCGGGGGCGCGACGGGGG
>JANOCF010000664.1:0-4455 GCA_031412055.1 Holophagales bacterium
CGGAATCGGTGGCGGTGGCGATTCCAGGTGTGGCCTCAGTATCCTCCTCGGTATCTTCCGGCTCCTCCACGGTGCGTGAGGACCTGGAGGGTCTGCGGCTGCTGGTCGTCGAGGACGAGCCGGACACGCGGGATGCCATCACCCGGTTCCTCCAGCATTACGGCGCGGCGGTGATCGCGGTCGGCTCCGCGAGCGAGGCCCTGGATCAGCTCCGCGCCGAGGACTTCGACGTGCTGGTCAGCGACATCGGGATGCCGGGCATGGACGGCTACGACCTGATCCGGGAGCTGCGCACCCTGGAGATCAGCACCGGCAGGCACCTGCCCGCGCTGGCCGTGACCGCCTTCGCACGCGACGAGGACCGGCAGCGAGTCCTGCGGGAAGGCTACTCCGAGCACGTACCCAAGCCGGTCAACACCGCCCGGCTGATCAGCGTCCTCATGACTCTCGGAGGCAGGACAGGCGCCAGCCCGCCTCCCACCGACCTCCCGGTCGAAGCGGAATCGGAATCGGCGTAACGGGCGCGCAGTTCCGGGTACCCGCTCCGGCTGGTGCCTGAGGTGATGGCTGCCGTATCCTTCCCGGACGCGGCTGGCTCTTTCCTTGGGCCGCTTCAATCCCGCGAAGCACTCATCGCAAACTCGAACGGCACCTGTGACAGTATTTCCGCCGCTCTCTTTCGTATGCATCAGGCTCCGCCCTCGTCATCAGTGCGGCGGCCGTTACAAGGAGGAAGCCATGAAAGCAGAACCGCAGAAAGAACACCAGTGGCTGGACAAGCTTGTCGGAGAGTGGACGTACGAGCACGAGATGCCCATGGAGCCCGGCAAGCCGCCGGAGAAGTTCACGGGGACGGAGACCGTGCGCTCGCTGGCCGGTGTCTGGGCCGTGTGCGAAGGGCGGGGTGATGTACCAGGCGGCGGGACCTCGACGACGATCATGACGCTCGGCTATGACCCCGAGAAGCAGAAGTACGTGGGTACCTTCATCGGGTCGATGATGACCAAGATGTGGGTCTACGAAGGCGAGGTGGACCCGGACGGCAAGGTGCTGACGCTGGACACCGAGGGTCCGAGCTTCACGGACGAGGGGAAGACGGCGAAGTACAAGGACAGCATCGAGTTCAAGAGCCACGACCACCGGGTGCTGAACTCCAGGTACCAAGACGGCGACGGCAACTGGCAGGAGTTCATGACGGCGCACTACCACCGGACGAAGTAGCCGCCCACTGGGAGCGCCGGCGTCATCCCGGACGAAGAGGTCATCGAGGCTCTTTCAAGCAGATAGCTCCGTAGGGGCAGATTGGACCCAATGACCGACGACCGACTCCCTGCCACTCGCTTTCCTACCGGCGTCCTCATCGCCTTGTCCGTGTTGGCCGCTCTGATCAACGCGGCTCTATCCCTGTTCTTTGTGGTCATGGCGATCCCCGGCAGCGGCTCACCCGGACAGGGATTTACCATCATTGCCGCCACGTTCCTCGTCGGGAACATCGCACTCTTCGGATACGCTCTCTTCTCGTCACGAGGCGCGCGCAAGCGGACTCAGGTGGTCGGTCTTGTCTTCCAGGTACTGACGATTCCTCTCTGTATCGGAGCCGCCTTGCTCGTCACCTCGCTCCTGGGGATCAGCGATCTATGACTCCGATGAATTATCTGGAAGAGATCGATTTCAACCAGCCCGGGGTTGTGGAGCTCTACGACGAGCTGCCGCTGTGGTCTGCCCCCTTTGGCCTCATGCTGCTCGATCGTGTCCCCTTAAAGCCGGGCATCGTAGTCCTGGATGTGGGCGCTGGTACAGGCTTCCTCACGGTCGAGCTGGCGCAACGCTGTGGCCCAACGGCACAGGTCATCGCCGTCGATCCCTGGAAGCCGGCCATGGCTCGGCTTCGCAGCAAGCTTGACCACCTGGGGCTTACCAACGTGGTCCTGCAAGAACGGGATGCGGCAGATCTCGACCTTCCGGATGGATCTGTCGACCTCATCGTCTCGAATCTCGGGGTCAACAACTTCGACAACGCGGAAGCGGTGCTGCGGGAGTGTTTTCGCGTAGCAAGGCCGCACGGCAAGCTCTTCCTTACGTCCAACCTGGTCGGCCACATGGCCGAGCTCTACGACACCTTTCGCTCGACCCTGGTTGAAGTGGGCCAGACGGAAGCGCTGGCCGATCTCGACGCCCACATCAACCATCGTGCGACGGTCGAGTCCGTGACGAGACTTCTACGGCAGAGCGGGTTCGAGACGGTCGATGTCGCCACCGACTCGTTTCGGATGAGGTTTGCCAATGGGTCGTCACTGCTCCGCCACTACTTCATTCGTCTCGGATTCCTTCCAGGGTGGAAATCAGTCGTGCCGCCAGATTCCCACGAGAGAACCTTCGCAGCGCTCGAGCACAATCTGAACGCCAGGGCCGAAGCCCATGGGGAGCTGGCTCTCACGATTCCGATGGCGTGCGTCGAGGCACGCAAGGTTGCGGCAACCTAAGGCGTCATGAACTGCGTCGCACCTGGCTGTGGTCGCAAGGCCTGACTTCAGACGGGGAAGTTCTTTTCGAGCACACAGCTCCGTAGACACTCCTACAGCTCGGCACTGCCTGATCGCCCAACTGCCCAGCTTGCCGGCTCGTGGTACCATGGATTCAAATCCTACCTCACTACAAGGAGGCCTATGTCCAAGCTCCGCGGCTTCACGTTTGCGGTCCTGTTTGTTGCTGGCGCTCTCGCCTCAACAGCCCCAGCAGCAGCTCAGCAGAAGGACCTCACCTACAACACCGTCACGCCCTGCTACGTCTCCAATACCTTCGTGGCAGGTGGCCAGTTCGCAGCCAACGAAACCCGGACCTACACCGTAGTCGGAAGCGGCAGCCTCGCGGGCCAAGGCGGATCGGCGAGCGGCTGCGGCATCCCCGCCTTCTCAAACGGTATAGCGAGGGTCCAGGCGGTGGCGCTCAATGTGCTGGTGGTCAATCCAACGGGAGCAGGACACATCTGGGCTGTTGCGGCGGATCTGGCCATCAATTCCTCCACCACTCCGACCTTCCTGAACTTCCCTGCCCCTGTCGGCATCTGCTGCATAAGCTTCTCCAACACCGGACCCGTGGCGGTGGCGCAATCCTCGGGAATTGGGGATATCAAGATCAACGTCGCGGCGAGCGGTGCGCACGTCATCATCTCCGTTGTCGGCTACTACACGCGCTTCGGTGAAACCATTGTGGTTGGCCCCGGAGCGACGCCCACCGCAAGCGGCACGGAGCTACTCAATGCCTTGACCAGCATCGCCGACAACTCTGCCTCGAAGGGCTATTTAATCAAGCTGGATCCAGGTGTGTACGACCTGGGTGACAATCGCCTGCAGATGAAGTCCTTCGTCGACATCGAGGGCTCCGGCCGTGGAATCACCATCGTGCAGGGGGCTGGCAACTTGAGTGGCGTTACCAACACCGGAGTGATCCGCGGTGCCAACTCTGCCGAGTTGCGCAATCTGACGGTCAAAGGCATAGGATCCGGCTCGCGACCGTTCGTCATCCCAATATCCAACGAACAAACATCGCCTACCCTTCGCGACGTCGCAATCCTCTCCAGTGGTGGCACGAACCACTGGGGTATCCGGAACCAGACCGCCAACCCGACGGTCGAGGACGTCAACATCACGGTAACTGCCACTGGAGGCTCGACCTACGGGATCTCCAACAATGGTCTCTCAAGTCCGAGAATCCGGCGCACCGAGATCAACGTGACGAATTCCGGCAGCGGCACGACAACCGGTATTTTCTGGGATGGACTGGGCGTAACGGTCGAGCTTCGCGAGGTGCGGGTTGACGTATCGGGAACAAACATCGCCTATGGCGTGCAGCAGCAAGGGGTAGGCGGAATCGTTCTCACGATCGAGGATTCGACCTTCAACGCGCGTACAGCCGCCTCCACCTCCGGCATTCGGATGGACTCCGGGAATCTCTTCGTGTCACAGAGCAGGATACGTGGTCTTGGTGCCGGCGGCTACGGCATCAACGCCAGCTCCGCCACGGCGGCGGTCGATCACTCCGAGCTTGCCGGCGACCTCGCGACGGCGGAAGGCATTGTCGGGCAGATCGGGGCGACACTGCTCGACGGCGGTCCCGTGTCTGGCACCGTGACCTGCGCCGGCGTCTATGACGAGAACTACACGTTCTATCCCTCTACCTGCCCGTAACGACTGCTGATTCCGAGCCCCCTGGGAGCACAGGTGCTCCCAGGGGCATCTCCGCGCAACTCGGCTCTCTCTACTCATTACCTCACTGCTAGTGCCCTGTCACGCCGAAAAAGATGGATCCTCTATAGGGCACCCCCTTGTGGGCATAGGCGCTAACTTTGCTTCAACGTTGTCTGCTCCACCCGGCCCAACGGGCCGGGAGAATGGAGCCCAGGGCTGAGGCCGAAGGCCGATGCCCTGGGTGTGGAACGGAAAACAAACCGGGCGG
>JANOCF010000665.1:0-3818 GCA_031412055.1 Holophagales bacterium
CGGACCTTCAAGCTCAAGTTCGGGCACCACGGCGGCAACCAGCCCGTGCACGACCTGGTCACGGGCAGGGTGGCCATCACCAGCCAGAATCACGGCTTCGCGGTCGAGCCGGGGTCGCTTCCCGCCTCCTGCGCGGTCACCGAGATCAACCTGAACGACGGCACGGTGGAGGGCTTCTCCGTGTCCGGCCGGCCGGTCTACTCGGTGCAGTACCACCCGGAGGCCGCGCCCGGCCCGCACGACGCTTCGCGAGTCTTCGACCTCTTCCTGGACAAGGTTTGCCAGAAGTAGCGCCGGAAGCAGCGATGCCAGCCACGGACGAGCCGCAGCTCCTCAAGGGGCCCCTCACCTGGATCATCGCCTGGCGCTTCCTGCGCGGCAGCCGCAGCGGTGTGCTGGACGGCACGGCGCGCGCGGCCCTGCTGGCGACGGCGCTGGGGGTGATGGCGATGGTCATCGCCATGGCGCTGATGACCGGCTACCGGGAGGACCTCCAGGGCAAGCTGGTACGGGGCAATGCCGCGGTGATCGCCTACCCGGTAGGAACGGAGGGCTCGAACCTGGCAGAGCGGAGGGTCCGCATGCTGGAGGCCATCCCCGGGGTCCAGCAGATCGGCCGGGTGGCCTACGGCCAGGGCTCGCTCGCGAGCGACGCGCATCCTCAAGGGGCCGAGGTGATCCTGCGGGGCGTCGATCCCGGCGGCGGCCAGCTCACCGCGTCGGCCGAGCAGCTCGCGGACAAGGACGGCATCCCCGGCGCGGTGCTGGGACAGGACCTGGCCGACCGCCTGAAGGCGAAGCCCGGCGACGTGCTGCGCCTGGTGGCGCTGGGGTTCCAGGCCGGCCGGCCCAAGTTCAGCTACCAGAGCCTGCGGGTCAACGACACCTTTTCGACCGGCTTCGCCGAGTTCGACCGGAGCTGGGTGCTCCTGGAGCGCGGCCACGTGGAGCGGCTGATGGGCGGGGAGGCGTCGGTCGACCTCCTGGAGTTCACGGTCGTCGACCCCAGCGAGGCGCCGCGCATCGCCGAGGCCGCGACCAAGGTGCTCGAGCCGGACTTCATCGTCACCGACTGGCAGCAGCTCAACCGCGAGCTGTTCACGGCGCTCAGGCTGCAGCAGATCGCCCTGTTCCTGGTGCTGGGACTGATCGTTCTGGTCTCGACCTTCAACGTGGCCTCGACCCTGGTGGTGCTGGTGCGGGAGCGGATGCGCGACATCGGCCTGCTGGGAGCCCTGGGTCTCCAGCCGGGCCGGCTGCGCCTGATCTTCCTCCTCTACGGAGGCTTCCTGGGAGCGACGGGGACGCTGCTCGGAGTGGCGCTGGGCTGGGGTACGTCGTGGGTGCTCACCCGGTTCGAGCTGATCCGCTTCGACGCGGAGGTGGCGGCCATCTACTTCATCCGCTCCGTCCCCTTCCGGGTCGAGCCGGCGGATCTGCTGGCCATCGTCGGCTTCGCGTTCGGGGTGACCCTGCTTGCCTGCTTTGCCCCAGCCTGGAGAGCGGCGCGGGTGGATCCTTCCTCAGCGCTGCGGTACGAATAGTCTAAGCGGATGCCATCTCGTTGCGCTCGCCGGACATGATCCGCCAGCCGATGACCTTCTCGTCGATCTCGCGCAGGCGGTTGGCGATGAGGCGGCAGAGGAGCTGGAGGAACTCGAGGGCGGCGTGGGGGTCCATGGCCAGGACCTCGCGCACGGTCTCCTGGTCGAGGGCCAGGACCGTGAGCGCGCCGCCGTAGGCCCGGGCGTCGGCCGAGCGGGGCTCGCCGTCGATCAGCGACATCTCGCCGAAGAAGTCGCCCCGCTCCAGGATGGCGAGCGCCTCCTCGCCGGCTCCCGGAATGAACTTGCTGATGATGACCCGCCCCTCCAGGATGACGTACATCTCGGAGCCTTCGTCTCCCTCCTGAAACAGCGAGGCGCCGGCCGCGAAGCGCTTCTCCTTGGAGAAGGCGGCCAGGGTGATGAGCTCCTTGCGGGAGATCCCCTGCTCGCGGAAGAGGCGGATCTTGTCGTCCTGCTGCACCTTGACCGAGGCCGCGGCGCTCGCCGCCTGCTTGCGCAGCCGCAGGAAGTTCTCGGGCATCGCCTCCGACGAGAAGAAGGTCTTGAGCTGCTCGTTGGTGACCCGGAGCTTCCGGGCCAGACTGTGCCAGAGACTCCAGTAGAGCTGCACGCCAAGCTCCGGGTTGGTCTCCGTGACCATCTCGATGAGGGCGTCGGCGTCGATGCGAAGGAGCTGGCAGGGCTCGGCCGCCACCGCGTCGGAGGTGCGCTCGTAGGCGCTGACGAAGCTCGCCTCGCCGAAGAGGTTGCCGGGCTCGATCGCGCCGAGCACGAAGGTGCCGTAGGTGGTCGTGCGCTGGATCGAGACCTCACCCTGCTCGAGGATGTAGAGGTCGCGCCCCGTGCTGCGGTGGGCGAAGATCAGGCTGCCGCGGTCGTGGACCTCCTCCTCGGTGACATGGGTGAGGCGGAAGATCTGCTCGTCCGTGAAGTGGGCCCAGGGCTTCATCCGGCGCAGGCGGCCGGCGAGCTCGAGCTGCCCGCCCCGCTCCCGCCGCGCCTGCGTGGGAGCATTCGGAAAGGCCGTGCTCTGCAGTCCGGCCTCCTCCATGAAGCGCTCCCGGTGCCACTCCAGCCGGTCGAAGGCCGTATGGATCTGCTCCTGGCGCTCCTTGAAAATCTGGGACAGCTCGCGGTTGCCCCAGCCGAGGATCTGCTTGAGGGTCGTGATCCGCCGGCGCAGGCGCCGCACACCCTCTTCGTCTCCCTCGTTGAGGAGGAGGAAGGCATGGATCGTTGACTGCAGCGCGGGCTCGTACTGCTTGCGCTCGTACTCGGCGCGGCCGAGGCTCTCGGCGGTCTCGCGGTCGAAGGGGTTGAAGCGGAGGGCCTGCGCGAACTCGTCGACGGCGCCATCGAAATCCTTGCGCCGGAAGAGCAGCTTGCCGTGCAGCTTGTAGCAGGACGGGTTCGCCAGCCCCTTGGCCTTGGCGACCTCCAGGCAGTCGACGGCCCGGGCGTTCTCGCCTTTTTCGGCGTAGAGATGCGCCAGCCCCACGAAGTGGGCGGCGTCGATGGCGTTGCGGCGGAACCCTTCCCGCAGCATGTCGCGCACGCTGCGCGAACCGCCGCCTGCCTGCTCGCGCTGCTTCTTGCGCGCTTCGGCCAGGGCCAGCTTGACGCTGAGGTTCTTGGGTTCCAGGCGGAGCGCCAGCATCAGCAGGTCGGCTGCCTGCTCGGGTTGTCCGCGCTCCTGAAACCGCCCGGCCAGGCCGGTCAGCTCCTCGATATCCTGCCAAATATTGTGCCCAATACTCTGTCCGATATCCTGCCCAAGGTCACGAGACTCGCTCATACGACCACCTTCTGGAAATGCTGGGACGACGAAGGGGAAGTCTAGCATGCCGGGAGGCCGGCCAAGCGCAAAGGGGCTTGCGTCCTGGCATTTTCTTATGTAGATTCCGCAATATTCGGGAAACCATGAAGTGAAAACCGTTCGCCGCGAGATCTCCGAGCCCTTGAGCCGTGCGCTCGACCTCTGCCGTGCAGGGGACTGGGATGGAGGTCTGCGCTACCTGGGCCACCTGGCGGAGTCGGGGGAACCGTCCGACGCGCTGCCCGGGCTGTTCTACTCCTACCTGGGGTATGGGATCGCCCGCTGCCAGGGCAAGCTCAAGGAGGGGCTCAAGCTCTGCAAGCACTCCATCAAGGTGGAGTTCTACGAGCCCGAGAACTACCTGAACCTGGCGCGGACCTGCGTGCTGAACAAGGACCGCCCCGGCGCGGTCCGGGCCGTGCGCGACGGCCTCA
>JANOCF010000666.1:0-1637 GCA_031412055.1 Holophagales bacterium
TGCAGGCCGGGATTACCGGCGCTGGCGTCCTCTGGGCGCTCGCGGCCAACGTGGCGAGCAACTGGCACCCGCTGACGCTCTTCTCCCACATGCTGGACTGCCGGCTCTACGGGATGAACCCGCGCGGGCATCACCTGACCAGCCTGCTGCTGCACGTGGCGAACGTGGTCCTCCTCTTCGAGGTGCTGCGGCGGATGACCGGCTCGCTGGGGCGGAGCGCGCTGGTGGCGGCGCTGTTCGGCCTCCATCCCACGCACGTGGAGTCCGTGGCCTGGGTGGCGGAGCGCAAGGACGTGCTCTCCGGCCTCTTCTGGATTCTCGCTATGGGCGCCTGGCACCGGTACGTTCGCGAGCCGTCCCGCCGCCGGTACGCGGCGGTCGCCGTCCTGCTGGCGCTCGGTCTCCTCTCCAAGCCGATGGTGGTGACGCTGCCGTGCGTCCTCCTGCTGCTCGACGTCTGGCCGTTGGGGCGGATGTCGTCCTGGAGCGACGTCCCTCGGTTGATCCGCGAGAAGCTCCCGCTCTTCGGACTGGTCGCGGCGTCCTGCGTGGCCACGTTCGTGGCCCAGTCCGGAGCTCTCGCTTCGACGGAGGTGTTCTCGCTCTACCGGCGGGTGGCCAACGCGCTGCTGTCCTACGTGATCTATCTTGGCAAGACGCTGGTGGCCCGGAACCTGTCAGTTTTCTATCCGATGCCCACGGAGTTTCCCTTGTGGAAGGTGATGGGCGCGGGCCTGCTGCTCGCGGCTCTCACGGCGCTGGCCGTCCTCGCGTTTCGCAGGGCTCCTTACGTCACGGTAGGCTGGCTCTGGTACCTGGGGACGCTGGTACCGGTCATCGGCCTGATCCAGGTGGGCGGACAGGCGTACGCGGACCGCTACACCTACCTGCCGTCCATCGGACTCTTTCTGATCGTGGCGTGGATGCTGCCCGCCCGGCGGGCCGTGATTGGAATCGCCGTGGCCGCAGTGGTCGTCCTGGCCGTGGGGACGCGGCTCCAGATCCGCCACTGGGCGAACAGCGAGACTCTTTTCCAGCACGCGATCGCGGTGACGGAGAGGAACTATCTCGCCCACCTGAACCTCGCGCAGATCCTGGCCGAGAAAGGTGATCGAAACGGGTCGATGCAGCACTTCCGGGCGTCGCTCGCGATCCGTCCGGGCATGTGGCAGAACCACGCGAGCCTGGGCAACACCCTGCGACGCTGGGGCCGGCCCGCCGAGGCGATTCCCTACCTGCGCAACGCCGTGAAGCTCCGTCCCCGGGACGGCAAGATGCATCACTCCCTGGCCATGGCCCTGGAGGAGCTGGGACGGACGGACGAAGCGGTCGCCGAGCTGCGCAAGGCCGTGGAGCTCAGCCCGCGCCTCACCGACGCCCACTTCGGGCTCGGCCTGCTGCTGCAGAAGCGCGGAGACGAGGCAGGAGCGCTGCGGCACTACCAGGCGGCACTGGCGATCAATCCCGGCCGCGCCGAGCTCTACGCGCCCGTCGGATCGCTGCTGGCACGGCAGGGGAGGCTCGCGGAAGCAGCCGAAGTCTTTGCGGAAGGAGCCCGCCGCCAGCCGGACTCCGCCGCCGCTCACTACAACCTCGCCGTCACCCTTCAGAGCCTGGGACGGACGGACGAGGCCCGC
>JANOCF010000667.1:0-3160 GCA_031412055.1 Holophagales bacterium
ATCGGCAGCGACACGCCCGTCCGCGACTCGATCTCGTGCATCAGCTCGATGGCCTTGAGCGAGTCGAGCGCGTAGTCGGCGAGCCCGTCCAGAAGATCCACGAGCGGATGGAGTTGTCCTTCGCGGAGGAGGAGGCGCCCGCGAGGGATGCGGACATGCTGCAACGTCTGGACGCCGAGGCCAACCGTCCCTTCGACCTGGCGGCGGGTCCGCTGCTGCGGGTCCATCTCTTCCGCCGAGGCGAGGAGTCGGTCCTGCTCCTCAATCTCCATCACGTGATCGGCGACTTCTGGTCGGTGGCGGTGATGGCCCGCGAGCTGGGCGCGATCTACTCGGCGGCGATGGCCGGACGGGCGGCCGAGATGGCGCGTCCCGAGCTGCGCTTCGCCGACTATGTGCGCTGGCAACGCGAGGCCCTCGCGGGCGCAGAAGGGGAGCGCATGCTCTCCTACTGGCGCGGAGCGCTCTCCGGCGAGCTGCCGGTGCTCGACCTGCCCACGGACCGGCCCCGGCCGCCCGTGCAGACGTATCGCGGCGACGCCGTGAGCTTCCGGCTCGGACCCGAGCTGTCGCGCCGCGTCAAGGCGCTGGGTCAGGGACACCAGGCCACGCTCTACATGACGCTGCTCTCCGCCTTACAGGCGCTGCTGCACCGCTACAGCGGCCAGGCCGATCTGCTGGTGGGGTCGCCCTCGGCGGGACGCGGCCGGGCTCGGCTGTCCGGCGTGGTGGGCTACTTCGTGAACCCGGTGGTCTTGCGATCCGACGTGGCGCAGGATCCGACGTTCTCGCAGCTCCTCGATCAGACGCGCAAGACCGTCCTCGGCGCGTTCGAGCACCAGGACTACCCGTTCCCGACGCTCGTCGAACGCTTGCAGCCGCAGCGCGACCCGAGCCGCTCGCCGGTGTTTCAGGCCATGTTCGCGCTGCAGAACGCGCCGGCGCTGCCCGGAGCCGAAGGCCGGGAGCAGGACCTGACGGCCTTTGCGGTGGGCGAGGAGGGGGCCGAGGTGGAGATCGGCGGCCTGCGCTTCCGGCACCTGCCGCTGCCGCAGCGGGTCGCGCAGTTCGACCTCACGCTCTCCATGGGCGAGGTGCGCGGAGACATCGCGGGCACGCTGGACTTCAACCTCGACCTGTTCGACCGCGCCACGGCCGAGCGCATGGTGCGGAGCTTCGAGACGCTGGTCGAGTCGGCCGTGTCCGGTCCGGGCCGCCGCGTGGGCGAGCTTGCTCTGGTGGCGGGCGAGGAGCGGAGGATGCTCCTGTCGGACTGGAACCGCCCGGCCGAGCCAGCCGCGGACCTCCCGCCAACCTATCTGGTCCACCAGCTCTTCGAGGCCCAGGCGGCGCACACGCCCGACGCGGCGGCGGTCCTCTCCGGGGAGCAGCGCCTGAGCTACCGCGATCTGAACGAGGGCGCGGAGATGATCGCCGCGCACCTGCGCTCCCTCGGCGTAGGTCCGGACGAGCTGGTGGCGATCTGCACCGGGCGCTCGTTCGAGCTGGTGGCGGGCATCCTGGGCATCCTCAAGTCGGGGGCAGGCTACCTGCCGCTCGATCCCGAGGCGCCGGCCGAGCGCCGCGCCTTCATGCTGGACAACGCGAGGGTCCGCATCCTTCTGACCCAGCGCGGTCTCGGATTGGGCTGGCCGGAGCGCGTGCGCACGGTCTGGCTGGACGACATGGCGCCTCCGTCGGCGGGCCAGCAGCCGCCAACGCTCTCCGCGACGCCTTCAAACGCCGCCTGCCTGATCTACACGTCCGGCTCCACGGGCGAGCCCAAGGGCGTGCTCCTGGAGCACCGCAACCTGCACTCGCTGATCGCCTCCTTCCTGGGCAGCTACCAGCCCGGGGTCGGCGACGTGGTGCTGCCGCTCACCTCCGTGGCGTCGGCGAGCTTCGTTGGCGAGGTCCTGCCGCCGCTCTGCGCGGGCGCCGCCGTGGTGATGGCGGACAAGGGCGAGACCCTCGACTTCGAGCGCCTGGCCGGCCTGATCGGGCGTCTCGGCGTGTCGATCCTGAGCACCGTGCCCTCAATGGTCGCGGGGCTCAACGCGATCAAGGACCAGCTCCCGAAGCTGCGCCTGATCCTCTCCGGCGGCGAAGCGCTGTCCGCGGGCGACGTGGACCGGCTGCTCGACACCGCCCAGGTGGTCAACGGCTACGGTCTTACCGAGACTTCGATCTGCTCGACCGTCCACCGGCTGAGCGCCGCGGACTTCGGGACTGGAGTGACCATTCCGATCGGCCGCCCGGTCACCGGCCACCGGCTGTACGTGCTGGACGGCAACCTCCAGCCCCGGCCCGTGGCCGCACCCGGCGAGCTGTTCATCGCGGGCGAGGGGCTGGCGCGCGGCTACCAGGGCAACCCGGCGGGCACGGCCGAGCGCTTCATTCCCGATCCGAACGGAGAGCCCGGAGCGCGGATGTACCGCACGGGCGATCTGGCGCGTTGGCGCTCCGACGGATTGCTCGACTACCTGGGCCGCATCGACCAGCAGGTCAAGATCCGCGGCTTCCGCATCGAGCTGGGTGAGATCGAAACCATCCTTGGCCTCCATCCCACGGTGCGCGAGTGCGCGGTCGTCCCCCGCGAGGACACGGGCGAGAAGCGCCTCGTGGCCTACGTCGTTCCTGCCGTGGGGCAGTCGCCGACCGCGGGCGAGCTGATCGCGTTCCTCAAGGAGAAGCTGCCCGACTACATGGTGCCGGCGGTCTTCCAGACCCTCGACGCGCTGCCGCTCTCAGCCAACGGCAAGCTGGACGTGAAGGCGCTGCCCGTGCCCGAGCAGCTCCGGCCCGAGCTGGCCGCGGCCTTCGTGGCGCCGCGCGGCGAGCTGGAGCGGGTGATCGCGGAGGTCTGGAAGGAGGCGCTCAAGGTCGACAAGGTGGGCGTCAACGACAACTTCTTCGATCTCGGCGGCCACTCGCTGCTGATGACCCGCGTGCACGCCAAGCTCAAGGAAGCGCTAGCGGCCGAGGGTGTCACGCAGGAGGTCTCGCTGATCGATCTCTTCCGCTACCCGACGATCGGCTCGCTGGTGCGGTCGCTGTCCCCGGAAGCGGGGGAGACCAGTGCGATCAGTGAGAGCCGCAAGCGGGCGGAAGCGCGGCGCGGCGTGGACCGCGAGACCGACATCGCCATCATCGGCATGAG
>JANOCF010000668.1:0-7410 GCA_031412055.1 Holophagales bacterium
CGCCACCATCTCGTCGCGCAGGGGGACCAGCCGCGCCCGTCCCGGAGGTCCCTCCTCCGGCGTCCCGCCCGCCTCGGCCACGGCGCGGAACACCCCCTGGGCTTCGAGCTCGGCCTGCTCGACCCGGACGCCGTCTTTCAGCCGGGCGACCACCGGATAGTACTGGGCGTCGATGACGCCGGCCGTCTCCGCGGAGGATGCGGCGGCGAGCGGCGTCCAGAGCCGGACTTCGTGCCGGGGGAAGAAGAAGCCCTCGGGCATCACCCCGATGATCGTGTGCGGAGCCCCATCCAGGGTGAGCGCCGTGCCCAGGACCCTCGGATCTCCCTGGAGCTCCCGCTGCCACAGACCGTGGCTCAGGATCACCACCCGGTCGGCGCCGGGCCTCTGCTCCGACGCTTCGAAGGCGCGCCCCCGGGCTGGGGCCACGCGGAGCAGGGGGAACAGGTCGGCGGAGACGCTGGCGCCGGTCAGCCGCTCCGCGCTGCCCCGGCCGCTCAGCGTGAACGGCCGTGTGCGGTAGGCCGCCACGCGCTCGACCATGCGGGTGCTTTCGCGCCACGCTTCCAGCTTCGGCATGTCGAGGAGAGCCGTGCGGTCGGGCTGGCCTTCGGCGGGAGGCAGCAGGATCGACACGTCGACGATCCGGTCGGGCCCGGGGTACGGCAGCGCCCGCAGGAGCACGCCGTTCATGACGCTGAAGACGGCCGTGTTGGCGCCCAGGGCGACCGCGAGCGTGAGCACCGCGACGGCGGTGAAGCCGGGGTTCCTCGCCAGGATTCGAAGGCTGTGGCGGACATCCTGCCAGAGTGTTTTCATCGCGGCCTCAGCTCAGCCCCAGGGCTGCGCTCCATCGCGCATAGAACGCGTCGCGCTTCGTCAGATCTTCGGGGATCGGCTTGTGGGCGTCCAGGATCTTGCCGTCGCGCGACCGGATGACCAGGACCAGGGGCGTGGACGCCTCGGGGAACTGGGCGAGAGCGTTTTTTACCGAGAGGGGGAAGGCGGGCGCCGGCGAGAGGTGCTGGATGAGTGTGGCGGCCGCTTCCGGCGTCTCCTCATCGACGAAGAAGCCCTGGATGCCCGTGACCCTCACGGGAGCCTTGAGCTTCAGCTCGTTGAGCCGGGTCACCTCATCCTCGATGCAGTTGGTGCAGTCGGCGACGCTCACCACCAGGGCGAACTGGACGGCCTCTCCAGCCGCGTCCCCGGTCTTCGCGGGCCGAAGGAGGGGGAAGGCCGCCGGGACCGTTCCGGCCCCGGTGAGCAGGGCCTCTTCCTCGGCGGCGTAGTCGGTCTTGAGGGTGGAGGCCGCGGACTTCCTCTGGAGCTCCCGGAACCTGTCGGCGACCTGCCTCTTCTGGAGGAGCATGGTGACGTCCACGGCCAGCAGGGCTACGACAAAGAACCACAGTATCTTCCGTTCCATCAGCCTGCAGCCTCCCCCGGCCGAGCCGGCTCGACATGAACTTGCACGCGCTCCAGGGCGAACGTCTTGTCCTGCTTCAAGGTACCGAGATACAGGGTCCGGTCCCGAATATCCAGAAGGACCCCCTCGCCGACGGGGACGATCCCCAGCAGGCTACCGGAGAGCGGCTCCCACACTTCGACGTGGGCTCCGGCGCCGCCCGGCTGGGCAACCTGTCGGTATAGCAGCCCCTCGTTCGAGCAGGTGAGGGACATGACCCGGCTGGCGCCCAGCCCGAGCTTGACCAGCGGCTTGACCGAGTCGGTCTTCATGCTCTCCCGGCGCGCCTTGAAAACCTGGTTCTCCGACACCACCTGAAACGAGCCGCTGGCCCGTCCCACGGCGTGGACGCTCTTCTCCTCGTCCTTGTCGAGACGGTAGATCCGCGGGCTGTTGATATAGCTGTAGAAGATCGAGCCGTCCGGGCAGGCGGCGATCCCGCCCCCCTTGAGATTGGCCTGGATGATTGCATCGGCGGGCATCTCGCCCCACCTTCCGGCCTCCTTGCCCGAGAGGGTATACGCAACCACGGCGCTGCCCGTCTCGAACTCTGCCTGAAGGAGGAGATAGACGTGGCCGCCTGCGACGGCCAGGGCTCCGGGCCGGTTCGGCTGGCTGGTCTTGAACTTCCATGCCTGTCCCGACGCCGGGCTGTAGGCCGCGACCTGGCCGGAAGTGTCCAGGACGGCCAGTGTGCCGTCCTGAGTGCGAGCCGCGGCGACCAGCCTGTCGAGCCCCCGGGCGAAGTCGACACCGGCCCGCTCGGCGACGACTGGGGCCTGTTCAGAGCTCTGGATGCGAAAGATCTCCTGCCTCTCGCCCCACAGGAAACGGTCCGCCTCCTCGGCCAGAAGGAAGTCTGGCCATTTCAAGGGGAGGGACGGTGTGACGATGGAGACGGGCTCCAGCCGGCTCGTGCGGAGCGTCCTGTCCGGCTCGCTTCCGGACGTCTCGCCGACGCAGGCTGCCAGGACGGGGATCGCCAGCAGGAGCAGGCTCTTCGGGAACCAGGTTCGGATCTGCATGGATGTCTCCAAGGAGGGTCCGGAGGCAGCCCGGCGGCCGGGCTGCCTCCGGAATACCGTACTACGGGCAGTTGCAGCACCGGCGGCCGCCGCTCGTGCAGCTTTTCGAGAGCAGCTGCTCCTGACCATTGTAGGTGCAGGTCACCTGCCAGGACGAGTTGCCGCCGCTGCCACCGCCGCTGCTGTAGTCCTGGTAGTCGGTGGCGACCAGGGGAGACAGGGAGAACAGCATCGCGACCAAAGCCATGGCCAGCAGGGTTGCCTTCGCTACCTTCATCAGACGCTCCTTTCGTGTCGGATCACCGGGGATCGGTGATCCTGGGACAACGACTTCAGGGATTGCTGGCTGGGAGTGGCGAGGTCGGGAAAAGCGTTTCAGGGGTGAAAGCTGAATCAAACGAACAGGGAGACGATCTCGAAACGTTCCACGTCCACCAGCCCCTTGTCGGTGAGCTTGAGGGAGGGGATCACCTCCAGGGCGAGGAAGCTCATGGCCATGAAGGGGTCGCGCAGGCGGGCGCCGAGACCGTGGGCGGCATCCAGCAGCCCTTGCATGAGGTCCCTCGCCTCCTCGATGGAACGGTCGGACATCAGGCCCGCGATCGGCAGGGGGAGCAGAGCCAGCACTTCATCGCCGAGCGCTACGGCCAGGCCTCCACCCTCCCGGGCCACGGCCAGGGCGGCAGTCCTCATCGAGGCGTCGTCCGCTCCGATCACCACCAGGTTGTGGTGGTCATGGGCCACCGTGCCGGCGATGGCCCCGCGCGTCAGGCCGACTCCCTGGACGAAGCCGAGGCCGATGTTGCCGGTTCCACGATGGCGCTCGACCACGGCCATCTTGAGGAGGTCGTTGGCGGGGTCCGCGAGAGCCAGACCGTCCTGCACGGGAACCTCCCGGGTGAGGTGATGGGTGATGAGCTGATCGGGGATCACTTCGATGACCCTCGCCCGGCTCCCGGCCGCTCGGATCGAAAAGTCGAGGAGATCGGGATCGATCCGGACCGTCCGGGGCAGGTGGCCGTAGGAGCGCTGCTGGCGCTCGTGGATCATCCGGCCGTTCTCGGCCACCAGCTCGCCCCCGGCGAAGACCCGCTCGGCCCGGGGAGCAGAGAGGTCGGAGAAGACGACAAGGTCCGCCCGGCGGCCGGGCGCGACGGCTCCGCGGTCATCCAGCCGGTAGTGCTCCGCCGTGTTCAGGGTGGCCATGCGGATGGCCACGACCGGGTCGACTCCGGCGGAGATGGCCAGGCGGATGAGATGGTCGATCGACCCCTCCTCCAGCAGATCGACCGGGTGGCGGTCGTCGGTGCAGAGGCAGAGGCGGCGCTCGTTGGCCGGCGTGGCCAGGGGGAGAAGGTCGCGCAGGTTGCGGGCGTTGCTCGCCTCCCGGAGGAAGATCGCCAGCCCCAGCCGCAGCTTCTCCCGCGCCTCGTCGACCGTGACGCACTCGTGGTCCGAGCTGATCCCGGCCGCGACGTAGGCCGACAAGCGGTGGCCGGAAAGACCGGGGCAGTGGCCGTCCACCACCCGCCCGCGGAAGGCGCGGAGCTTGGCCAGGACGCCCTCGTCCCCCTGGACCACGCCGGGGAAGTTCATGACCTCGGCGAGGCCCAGAAGACTGGGCTCGGCCAGCAGGGAGGCCAGGTCCTCCGCCTCCAGCCTCGCTCCGGATGTCTCCAGGTCGGTGGCCGGCACACAGGAGGGCGCGTTGATGCGCACGTCGAGAGGAGAGCCCTCGGCGTCCCGGATCATGAAGCGGATCCCTTCGAGGCCCAGAACGTTGCCGATCTCGTGAGGATCGGTCACCACCGTCGTGACCCCGCGCGGCACCACCGCCCGCGCGAATTCGGACGGCGGCACCATCGAGCTCTCGATGTGGACGTGGGCGTCGAGAAATCCGGGGCAGACGTAGCGCCCCTCGAGATCGATCTGGTGGTCGGCTCCATAGCCCTCGCCGACCCCGGCGACCACGGCGATCACCGATCCTGCGAGGGCTATGTCGGCGGGGTGGATCTCCCCGGAGAGGACGTTGACCAGACGGGCGTTGCGCAGCAGCAGGTCGGCCGGCTCGTCGCCACGGGCGACGGCGAGGGTCCTGGGCAGGTTCATCCCAGGATGTTATACCCCTCCCGGCTCCTTGGGCATTACGATCCAGAGGATGACGTAGGCGATCGTGCCGGGGAATCCCACGGACAGGATCGACAGAATGACGTAGGCGATGCGGACCGTGCCCGGGCTCCAGCCCAGCCACTCGGCGATGCCGCCACAGACGCCTGCGATGACCTTTTCGTTGCGAGAGCGGTAAAGACCCATCCCTTTTCTCCTTCCTTCCTGAATACGAAGCCGGGGCCGTTCATGTTTCGCTGTCGGGATCGAGCCCCAGCTCCTGCCCCGATCCATGGCGGGCTGCCGACACGGCGGCGGTGAACAGGCCGCAGACGGCCGCGAACGTGAGCAGCCCGATCAGGGTCAGCCAGCCCGCGTTGTCCGCCGGCCGGCCGATGGCGATCAGCGAGGTCAGGAAATGGAACCCCGTCTCCGGGCTGTCCTTGACCACCCTGAGGGCCGTCAGCAGAGCCGAGAGGAGGGCTCCGGCCGCGAAGCCCACAGAGGCGCCGGCCAGTCCCCGCGTGACAAGTTCCCCACCCGTGAGGGGGCGGCGGATCTTCGGCGGCTCGATGCGGAACTCCGGCTCCCGGGCCGTGAAGGGGACGAAGCGCGACAGCATCACCATGCCCGGGATGCCCATCACCAGCGTGGCCCAGAAGAACGTCTCCCAGCCTACCGCGTAGGCGGAGAAGCCGGCGATCGGGCCGGCGATGATGCGCGGCAGTCCGAACAGGCTGGAGAAGAGAGCGTACTGCGTGGCCGAGAAGCGCTTCTGGGTCATGCGCAGGAGCAGCACCGAGAAGGCGCCGCTTCCCAGACCGCTCGAAAGCGTCTCGAAGCCGATTGCGGAGAGCATCAGGAGCCGGTTGGGCTCCCCCTCGGCAGCGATCAGGGCATAGCCGGCATTGGAGAAGATCTGCAGGAAGCCGAACACCCAGAGAGCGCGTCCGAGCCCCAGCGGGGCGGTCAGCAGCCCGCCGACGAAGGTGCCCAGGACGTTGCCGACGACGCCGACCGTGGACAGGGCCACGCCGCGATCCATCTCGTTGTAGCCCATGTCGATGAGGAACGGGCGCTGGAGCGACTGGGCGAGCTGGTCCGCGAGCTTGTAGAGGACCACGAAGGCCAGGATCTCCAGGGCGCGGTGGCGGGCGAGGAACCCCAGGAAGGGGTTCCAGACGGCCTCCTTGAGCGTGGGCGGAGCGGCCGCGATGTTCGGCGGCTCGGGCGCCTTCCAGGTGACGATCAGCATGGGCAGGTAGCAGCAGGCCAGGAAGATGTTGACGGCTGGCCAGCCGAACCGCCCTGCCAGGGTGATGGCCGTGCCGCCCGCCACCCAGACCATGCCGACGCGGTAGAGGAAGTTGCGCGCACCCACCGCGATGGCCTGTTCGTCCGGCCGCAGCACGTCCACGGCGTAGGCGTCGACCGCGATGTCCTGGCTGGCCGCGGCAAAGGCGATGGCCATCGCGAGGGCGGCGACGACCCAGGGGGTGTCCGGGTGGTTGCCGACGCCGGCAAGCATCAGGGTGAAGATGAAAAGCAGGATCTGGGTGATGAAGGCCCAACCGCGCCGCCGCCCGAGCTTCGGGGGGACGTAGCGGTCCATGAGCGGCGCCCAGAGGAACTTGAACGTCCACGGCGCCTGGGCCAGCGTGATCAGGCCGACGACGCGGATGTCCACTCCGATGTCGCGCATCCAGTCCGGGATCGCGATCCAGACCAGCCCCAGGGGGAGGCCGGAGGAGAACGACATGAGCGACACCGAGGCGGTGCGCCAGGAGGTGAACGCGCGGGCGAGGCTCACCCACGTGCTGGGCTTTTTAGGAGGGGGCGTGGCCAAGCAGGCTATCTCCGGACCTCAAGGACGTTCAACAACGCGAGCAACTCTTTGAAGTCCTTCATCACGCTGACCAGTGATCTTCCAGAATTGCCGCCGCATCTCTTCCAGGGCTTCGACGCGCTCTCGCCCGGTCATCCGCTCCCAGAACTCGCGATCGGCTGAGGCTTCTTCTTCGAAGGAGGAGCACTTGCGGACCCAGATCTTGTCCATCCCGGGATTCTAGAGCGCTTCGACCCGCGCGCGCAGCCGGACGAGGCCCTGGTTGACATTGTCGAGGTCGCCCCGGACCTCGGTGAGCTTGTCACGCTCGGCCCGGACGAAGCGCGTGTACGGGCCGATGGCCTCTTCGATCCGGCGGTTGCCCTCGTCGATCTCGCGGTCGAACTGGCCGGTCAGGCCGGTCATGAGCTGCTCGCGCAGCTCGCTGATCTTCTGGCGCAGCTCCTTCTTCGCATCGTGGCAGCGGTTGGGGATGATGAAGAAGCCGAGCACCGCGATCGATCCCGCGGCGATAATCCCCGTGAAGTCCGCCGCGGCTCCGACCGCGAGATGGGTCAGGACCGCCCCGAGCCCGAGCGCTCCGACCTCCACCAGGGCCGTGCCCGCCACGGCCACCTGCACCGACTCGGCCATCCGGGTCGACTCGGCGTCCTTGTCGTACAGCTCGATCGAGCGCTGCGCCGATCGTCCCACGCTGTCGAGCAGGCGGGTGCGATCGTAGTCGAAGCTGCCGCCTACCCGGCCGACCATGCGGTCCGCGTGCTCGTTCTTCCGCTTGCCGATGTGCTCCATGACCGCCTGCCACTGCCGGAGGTCCGAGGAGACCAGCCAGTCGATGACCTCGCTGACCCGGCGCTCGATGAGCTGGGGGGCGTCCGCCACCACCAGGCGCGCGAAGTCGGCCTTCATCCGGGACTTGTTGATCAGGTCCATGAAGCGGGCGAGGCGCATCGTCTCGTCGAAGA
>JANOCF010000669.1:0-5907 GCA_031412055.1 Holophagales bacterium
GATCTTCATCCGCTCGCCGAGCCGCGCGTCCTCCTGGATACGGGCGCGGTGGGCGTTGGCGGCCACCATCTTGGACAGGCGGGCGGGGTCCACGCCGGCCTCCTGCGCCAAGGAGGACCAAGGCGCCTGGCCGAGCGCGTCCTGGCTGCGGAACAGCAGGTCGTGCATCCGCCAGAAAGCTTCGCTCCCGCCCAGGACTCGGGCGGCCTCCGCCGCCTCGGACGCTTCGCAGGCGCTCGCGTGCACGACCTGAGGCAGCACGGGGTTGCAATCCGGCTCCAGCGGAAAGTGCTTGTAGACGATCCTCACCCGATCTCCCACGGCGGGAAGGACCTGGGTCTCGAAGAACTCCGCGAAGCCGCGGCAGGCCGGGCACTGGAAGTCGCTGAACACCACGACCGTGTGCGACGCGGCGGGATTGCCCCGGATCGCGTCGTCCGGCCGGATGGGGATCTCCGTGTCCGGCTGCTTGCGCTGGAGGAGGTAGCGCTGCAGGTCGGCGTCTTCGTAGAAGGTGCGGGCGTACTCGGTCGCCTCGCGGGCCGAGTTGCGGAGGTTGGAGACGGCCAGCCCCTGCACGCAGAGGGCGGTCCAGGCGAAGACGAGGAGGAGGCCCGAGAAGCCCAGGCGTGCGGGCGGCCAAGCCGGGACCGACTCGTCTCCTTCCCGGCTGTCCCAATAGAGGCGCCACCCGAGGTAGAGCATGCCGAAATTGATCAGGTGCGTGAGCGTGCACCACCAGCAGACCTCGCCCAGCCCCAGGAACATGACGCTCATCAGGTAGAGCGAGACCACGGCGCCCGCCGCGTTGAGCCCCAGGGGGAACGCCTGCCAGGACCGGCCGCCGCGATTGGGCCTCCCCACGGCCAGATACCAGAGGCCGAGCGCCCCGAAGTAGATCGCCCCGAACGTGGCGACCGGGATGCCGGCCGGCCCCACGGCCCAGCGGCTGGCCAGGACGTCGGCGCAGCCTCCTTCCTCCGCGTCGCAGGCCAGGCTGAACAGCGCCCAGGGATCCTTGCCCGCGGACTGGTGATAGCTCGCGAGCATCAGGCTGATGCCAGTCGCCGCGAAGGCGAGCACGACCAGGAGCGGCACGATCCAGCGGGGTCTCTCGTTCATGGGCGCAAGGATACCCTGGACCGGAACTCTCGCGATCCTGCGGCGTAGTAGAATCCAGCTACTCGCAAGCTTTCAGACCGGGTACCAGACCCGAAGGGTGAGTCCGCCCCTTCGCCAGTGAAGGAGATCGGATGACTCGTCGTCAGTGTCTGCCATGGATTCTCGCTCTCGGGATTTCAGTCGCCTCCGGGTTGGCGGCCCAGACACCCGTGCAAGTGAAGGACATCAACACCACCCTGACGGGCGGCACCTGGCAGTGGCCCGCCAACGCCACGTTCGTAGAGATGGGAGGGACCGTCTACTTTCAGGTCTCCGACGGAATCCACGGCACCGAGCTGTGGCGCTCGGACGGCACCGAGACGGGCACCCGGCTGGTCCGCGACATCTGCCCCGGAGCCTGCTCCTCCTGGATCGTCCGGCTGACCGTCCATGGCTCGACGCTCTACTTCGGGGCCGACGACGGCGCCCACGGCCGCGAGTTGTGGAAGAGCGACGGCACCGAGGACGGAACCGTCCTGGTCAAGGAGTTGGTTCCCGGACTGAACGGCTCTGTCCCGAGCGACATGTTCGAACTGGGAGGAGACCTCTACTTCACCGCGTCCGAGCAGGCGACCGGACGCGAGCTCTGGACGACCGACGGCACCGAAGCCGGCACTGTGCTCGTCCAGGATCTCTCGGCCGGACCGTCCAGTTCCAGCCCTCGTTTCCTCGGCCGGGTCGACAGCACCGTCTTCCTGAGCGCCATGGATGCTGCCCACGGGCTTGAGCTGTGGAAGCTCAGCGGGCCTCTGCCGGTTCTGTCCCTGGTCAAAGACATTCAGCCGGGTCCTGGCCACGCCCTCTTCGACGACGGGGCCGACATTCCAGGCTACGGGTCTTCCGCCGTCGCTGGAAGCCGGCTCTACTTCGTCGCCGATGATGGAGTTTCCGGCCAGGAGCTGTGGGCCAGCGATGGTACCGAGGCGGGGACTGTCCTGGTCAAGGACATCAAGCCGGGCGCTCAGGGCTCATCTCCCTACTCCTTCGTCAAGCTGGGCGACCGGATCCTGTTCCGCGCCGACGATGGCATCTTCGGGTTCGAGCTCTGGAGGTGCGACGGCACTGGCGATACCACCGAGCGGGTCAGGGACATCTCACCCGGGAACGGTCACTCCTGGCCCTGGGAGCTGACCGTCGCCGGGAACTGGGTCTACTTCGGGGCCAATGACGGCATCCACGGCAGGGAGCTGTGGAAGAGCGACGGAACGGAAGCGAACACGACCCTTGTCAAGGACATCCAGCCGGGTTCGGAGCAAGGGCTTTCGCCATTCGGCGCCATCGGCTTCGCCAGCGTCGGGACGAACCTGCTCTTCTTCGCCGACGATGGAACCAGCGGAATGGAGCCCTGGAGTTGCGACGGCACCGAGGCCGGTACCACGCTGCTAGCGGACCTCCATACCGGCTCCGGCTCCTCCGTGTTCCCGCTGTACGGTCCGACCTTCGACCTTCGGATCGTTGTAAACGGCCGCTGGTACTTCCGCGCCATGGACGCCGGGGGAGACATCGACGTGTACACCTCCGACGGCACCCCGGCCGGCACTCGGCAACTGGCGGAGATCAACGATCAAGCCTCCGCCTTCGAGATCTCCTTCCTGGGCTGGAGCTTCAGCCTCAATCCCCTGGCCGAGGTGAACAGTGCGCTCTTCTTTCAGGCCTCGGACGGCATCTCCGGCCAAGAGCTGTGGAAGAGCGACGGCAGCGAGGCCGGGACGGAACAGATCGCGGACATCCTCCCCGGCTCCCTCGGCTCTGAGCCCTTTGAGATCACGGCTCTGGGAGAAGGCGCCCTCTTCAACGCTCAGGGAAACCTTTCTCAGGGGCGGGAGCTCTGGATCTCCGACGGCACCGAGGCCGGGACCGGTCTTCTCAAGGACCTCGATCCCGCCAACTCCTCGTCGGGAAGTTGGCCGTCGTCGCTCACCCGAATCGGCGCCCAGGTCTTCTTCGCCACCGACACCGCGGGAGGCGGTCTGTGGAAGTCCGACGGCACCGAGGCGGGAACGATTCGGGTTCATGCGGTCTCCGTCAGCGGGCTCACCGCCGTCGGCAGCACCCTCTTCTACAGCGGCTCGGGACCGGACGGCGTCGAGTTGTGGAAGACCGACGGCTCCCCGGCAGGTACCGTCCAGGTAAAGAACATCGCCCCGGGCTCCTCCTCCTCGTACCCGGACCGGATCATCCGCGCCGGCAACCGCGTCTTCTTTTCGGCGGACGACGGCACCTCCGGCCGCGAGCTCTGGGTCAGCGATGGCACCGGACCCGGTACCTTCCGGGTCAAGGACCTTGCCGTTGGGGGAGGCTCCGGGATCCTGAACACCTGGAACTACACATATTTCTACGACTGGGCGGTGGTCGGCTCCCGGGTCTTCTTCGTGGCCAGCGACGGGACTACGGGAGATGAGTTGTGGGTGAGCGACGGCACCGAGGCCGGCACGGTCCTGGTCCAGGACATCCGCCCCGGAATCCTCTCCTCCGAGATCGAACAGCTCACCACGACCGATTCATTCGTCTTCTTCTCGGCCGATGACGGCACCCACGGACGCGAGCTGTGGGTCAGCGACGGCACCCAGGCCGGTACCCGGATGCTCGCCGACCTCATCCCTGGCGAGGCCTCTTCCCTTCCCGGTCAGCTCGCCAAGGTCGGACGCAACCTGGTCTTCGCGGCTCACACTCCGGGCCATGGCCTCGAGCCCTGGATCACCGACGGCTCGCTCGTGGGCACCCGCCGCCTGGCGGACATCGCCCCCGGAGCGACTCCGTCGTCTCCCCAATCCTTTACCCTCTCCGGCGCCTCGCTCTACTTCGTGGCCACGGACGGCGAGACCGGCTTCGAGCTCTATTCCGTTCCCCGCGAATCGGTGGACGGAGGCATGGACTTCCACACCGTGGCGCCCTGCCGGCTCTTCGACACCCGCCAGATCCATGGAGCTTTGGAGGACGGCACTCCGAAGCCATTCCCCGTGGCGGGGTCCTGCGGCGTCCCCGAGTCGGTCCAGGCGCTGGCCGTCAACGTGACCGTGCTTGGCGCCACCTCCAAGGGCAACGTCCTGCTCTACCGGGCAGGCATCGAGGCTCCGGGAGTCAGCACGGTGAACTTCGCCGCCGGGCAGATCCGGAGCAACAACACCCTGGTCCACCTGGGCGCGGGCGCCTTCGAGGTGATCGCCAACCTCTCGGACGGCGGCCAGGTCCACCTGATCGTCGACGTGACCGGCTACTACGAGTAGGGGGTACAATCCACCCATGACGAACCTGGAGCAGACACAGTCTGTCGTTCTCGATAATCTGCGCACCGCCGAGCGCGCGGCCGGCCAGCCGATCATGCCCACGATCCTGCGGGTGGCCTGGCTCTCCATCGGATTGGGTCTCGCGCTGGAGATCCTGCTCCTGGTGCTCGCCGCCTTCACCGGCACGGCCGGAGACAGCCCCAAGCCGTTCGTCTCCGACCTGGCGCAGAAGATCTCCTGGTCCTTCATCGTCTGCGTGAGCCTGGCCTTCGGCACCACAGCGAGCAAGGCGCGGGAAGGGGTCATGGGACTTCTCGGCATGATCTCCGCCCCGGCCGGGTTCACCGCGGCCCGGGCCGTGCACAAAGGTGTCAACACGGCGCTCGGGATCGCCGGCCCGGCCATGGCGCCGAGCCTGGTCTTCCTGGTGGGCGGACTCAAGGCCGCAGAGTACGCGCTCTTCGGCGCGGTCCTCGCCTGGATCGGCAAGCGCGCCTATGGACTCGGCGCGCACGCGGGAGCCGGGCTGGCCTTCGGGCTGACGTTCGGGCTCGCCATCGTGGCCGCGACCGTCAACGCCTCGCCGACCCCGGTCCCCTTGGTCGGGCTGGTCTCCCGGTGCATCAACGAGGTGATGTTCCCGATCGGCTGCGCGCTTGTTCTCTACGCATCCGGAGCGCTCGCCAAGCGGCTGCCCGGGTGAGCTACTTCTTCCAGCCGAGCTGAAGGTAGAGCCAGCTCCCGTCGGTCTCCTCCGGGAGGAAGAAGGCCTCCGCGGCCTCGCCTCCCCACCAGTGCCCGCCGCCCACACCCAGCTCGAAGCCGGCCTGGAGCGGCAGCGTCAGCTCGATATCCAGCTCCCGGGCAAGATCCTTGGACGGGTAGCGCCCGCCCCGCGCGGTCCGCGCCGCGTACCCGAGCGTCTCCGCCTCGTACGCGCCCGAGCCGCCGTACCAGGCGTCCGCCTTCTCGGTCAGGGCGAAGTCGTGGAACATCGCCCGCACCTTGAGCTTGGGACCGATCCCGAAGAGCGACTCCACGTAAGCATCGCGGAGGTTCTGGAAGGCCAGGTAGTCCATCGAGCCGTAGAACTTGTGATTCGTGGGCAGCACGTTGAAGAACGTCTCGTGATTCCCTGAGCCGGGCCGGGAGTCGCCCGAGGACTGCTCCCACGCCAGGTGGAGCGACGGCTTGCCGGGCAGGTTGTCGAAGCGGCGGCCCACGTCCACCAGGAACGCCCACGCCTCCTGGTCTACCGTCCCCCACTTGCCCGTCTGCAACGCGCCCCAGAGGAGCACGTCCGAGGTGGCGTTGCCGGCCAGGAACGACGCTCCCGAGGTGTTGATGCTCAGGTCCTTCCCAGGCACGACCCGGCGCTCGTCTTCATACTGGACCGTGAAGAGACGCACCTCGGTCCCCGGGATCCACTGGCCGTGCTTGCCGGTGACCGTGGCGCCGTAGACCGTCACGTCCTCCAGCGTCTCGAATGCGTCCTTCAGGTCGAAGGCGCCAGACGTCG
>JANOCF010000670.1:0-1746 GCA_031412055.1 Holophagales bacterium
GGCACAGGCTCACGATCACCACGGCCATGCCGTAGCGCAGGATCGGCGAAGGACGGTCCTCCCGCTTCGGGAGACCGCCGGGCGGAGGGCTTGTTGAGATGTCCATGTGCAGCCCTTGCGGACCTCCTCGATCATAACCCAAGGCACGGCGCGACCCACCACGGCGTGCCTTTCGGAGACGAATGCCGGAAACTAGAGGCTCTGGCAGCGAATCTGGCTGCTCCGCGGTCAATCGGAGCCGTGGTGGCTTCGGGCCTGTCCCGCGGAAGAGGAGGAGGAAAAATGCATCGCACCTGGTCTACCGTCTTCGCCGGTGCCGCCCTCGCCGCGTGCCTCGCCCTGGCCGGTCCACCGCTCTGGGACTTCGGGGACCTCTGGTCCCGCTGGTCTGGGGCCATTGCCGCCATCGGCTGGGGAATCGATCCGAATGGCTCGTCTGTCGAGGGCGAAGCTCCGGGCCCTAATCCCGCGGGGGACATCAGTTTGGGGATCGATCCCGACGGTTAGAATCCAAGTCTCGTCCACCGGCATCTTCGTTCCCCCTTGACAGGACGGGGAGTGGATGACAGAGAATCCTCATGAGCCGTTGTTCCTGAAACCGGGGAAGGAGGCACGTTTGGACGAGCATCCGTCATCGAAGGTGCTGGAGAGTTTTCTACGCGGAGGTCTGGACCCGGCGGTGGAGCGCCGGGTCCTGGAGCACCTGCTCCGCGGCTGCGGCGCGTGCGCCCGCGAGATCGCTCCCCTGGTGGAGCTGGCTCTCCATCCGCAGCGGACGCCGCCCGTGGCCGGGCCGGAGGCGGAGGAGATGTATGAAGCCGCCATCGAGCGCGCCTTCGCAGCCGTGCGGCTGCACGGCCGGCAAGCCCCCAAGGTCAAGAGGCAGAAGGCCAAGGCTTTCGACGCGCTCTCGCGAGAGGGCATCGACGGGCTCCTGCGGCTCAAGATCGGCCCTGCCGCCATTTCGGAGGCCAGCATGGCGAGAGCGCGGGAGCTGCGGCACACCGAGCCGGACCAGATGGTGGCCCTGACAGAGCTCGCGGCCCTGAGCGCCTTCTTCCTGGACGAGGAGGAGTATCCCCCCGAGGCCGCGGCGGACCTCCAGGCGCTCGCGCTCGCCGAGCACGCCAACGCCCTGCGCATCGTCCACCGGTACGGCGACGCGGAGCACAAGCTCATGGCTGCTTTTGGGCACGCCCAGGACGGCAGCGGCGACCGCTGGCTCGCCGCCCGGCTGTACGACCTGCTGGGCTCGTACCGCGGATCGCAGTATATGTACGGCGAAGCGGTCCGAGCCTTCAAGCGGGTGAGCCGCATGTACGAGTCCCTCGGCGACCGGCATCTCTCGGGCCGAGCGCTGATCAAGCAGGGTTTCTACACCGGCCTTGACGGCGCTCCCGTCGACGCGATCCGGCTGCTGGACAGGGGGGTACGGAAGATCGATCCGTCCCGCGAGCCGGATCTGGGCGGGATCGCCATCCACAACCGGCTGCTCTTCCTGGCGGAAGCCGGAGAGTTTCAGGAAGCGCTGTCGTTGCTCATCGAGCAGCGGGAGCTCCTGGGGAAGACCTGGGCGTCCAAGCTCCTGGGGATCGAGGGCCGGATCTACACCGGGCTGGGTCACCTCGACATTGCCGAGGACTTCCTTCGCCAGGCCAAGGCCCGTCTTCTGGAAGCGGGAGACCCAGCGCACGCGGGGCTTGCCGCCCTCGATCTCGCCGCTCTTCTCCTGCGGCAGGGCCGGAC
>JANOCF010000671.1:0-2894 GCA_031412055.1 Holophagales bacterium
TCCGGTCCTCCTGCCGGAAGGAGCCTCCAACGTGATCTACGAGGCGGCCATGGCCGAAGCCTTGAGAGGAGTCGAAGGCGTTCGCCGCGTGGCCTTCGGGGATCTCTACCTGCAATCCATCCGGGAATACCGCGAGCGCCAGATGGCCGAGCTGGGACTGGAAGCGGTGTTCCCGCTCTGGGGAAGGGACACGGCCGCGTTTGCCCGGGACGTTCCGCGCCTCGGCTTCGACGCGACCGTGGTCTGCGTGGACACCGAGCGGCTGGACCCGTCCTTCGCCGGCCGGCGCTACGACGAAGAGTTTCTGCGCGATCTGCGCGACCTGCCGGCCGCCATCGATCCCTGCGGCGAGAACGGGGAGTTCCATACCTTTGTCCACGGAGGGCCGATCTTCCGGGAGCCGGTCGCGGTGCTGCCCGGAGGCCCGGATCCACGCGGGCGCTTCTGCTTCTTCGACCTGCTGCCCGCGGCCTGATTCATTACAATACCTCCCCATGCTCCTCTACCGCATCGCACCCGAAGGTTTCTATGCCGCGCGGGAGCCCGGCTCGTCCGAGCTTCGCGTCCTCCACTCCGACCCGTTCGAGACTCCTGTCGCCGCCTGGGAGCTCGGCACCTCCATCCCGCTCGGCTCGGTCGTGCCGATGACGCCCCTCGCTCCAATATTGCCCGGCAAGATCGTGGGCATCGGCCGCAACTACCGCGACCATGTGAAGGAGCTGAACAATCCCATGCCCGCGGAGCCGGTGATCTTTCTCAAGGCGATCTCGTCGGTGATCGGTCCCGGCGCGGCGATCGTGCTGCCGCCGGAGAGCCAGCGGGTCGAACATGAGGGGGAGATCGCGGTGGTGCTGCGCCACCGTCTGAAGCGGGCCGATCCCGAGCAGGCGCGGGCCGCCGTCCTGGGCATCACCTGCGCCTGCGACGTGACCGCGCGCGATCTCCAACGCACCGACCCGTGCTTCTCGCGGGCCAAGTCCTTCGACACCTTCTGTCCCCTGGGGCCGGCGATCGCCATCGCCCCGGAGCTCGTGGACCTCGAAAACCTGGAAGTGGTCACCCGCGTCAACGGGGAGGAACGCCAGCGCGGCCACACCCGCGACCTGACCTGGGGGATCGTCGAGCTGATCGTCTACGCCTCGCGGATGATGACCCTGGAGCGCGGGGACGTCCTCCTGACCGGCAGCCCGGCCGGCGTCGGTGCCCTGAAGGACGGCGACAAGGTCGAGGTGGAGATCGCGCAGGTCGGCGTGCTGGCGAACCCGGTTAAAGCCTTTCAGCTGTAACGAATTCTCAAGCCAGGCGCCTGTTCATTCGAAAGCCTGCCGGCTGCGCAAGCCGGGAGGTCAAAAGCAAAACCGAATGAACAAGGAGCTTGCCATGCCGGGTCCGAATCACAAGCTGGAGATCAGGAAGTTCGAGAAGAGCATCACCGCGCTGAGCGACGCGCTCGCCCACCTGGGCAAAGGGACCAGCCTCAAGGATCTGATCATGATCATCAAGAATCCCGGCTGGACCACCCCGGCCGAGCTGCTCTATGCCACATCGATCGTGGATACCATGATGGCGCAGGTCGAGACCATGGAGCGCCTCCAGACCAACCTCCTGAGGGCGAGCCGGATGGTCGGCGCCGAGATCCGTGGGGACGTGCAGATGCAGGAGCAGGAAGCGGTCGCGAAGTAAGAGCAGTGAATCGCCGGAAGCCGCTCCTCGAGTCCGGGGAGTGGCTTCCGCAGACTTCAGTCTTTTTCCGGCGCCGGAGCTTCCCGCGCCGCCCGCCAGGGGAACAGGGCCAGGCTGCCCGCCAGCAGCAGGTGGACGGCCCCGCCCGCCGCGAAACCCGCGAACAGCAGAGCGAGCCATCCCGAGAAGAGGGCCAGGGATGCGGCGGCGCGCGCTACGCTGAAATTGGGAGAGCTCATTTCCTGATCAGGTTACCCCTGCCCATCAGGCGGTCGAGGCTGTACGGTCCGGAGCCGCGGGCCGCCATGTAGAGGAATGCGAAGCAGTAGAGCACCGCCGGCTCGCCGCCGTTGACCGTCGGCCAGAAGCCGCCCTTGGCGTGAGCCATGAAGTACGCGACGGCCATTGTGCCGCTGCAGATGAACGCGGCGATGCCGGTGAACAGGCCGAGCGCGATCATCAGGCCTCCCACGAGCTCGATCCAGCCGGCGAGCATCGGCAGTCCGGACCTCTGGATCTCCCCCCCGAACCAGCCGAGGACCTTCCCCGCGCCGTGCGAGGCGAACAGCAGGCCGAACATGATCCGAAACGCGGCATAGAAGATGTCGGTAAAGCGTGCCAGGAATCCCATAAGAAATCCTCCCTCGCGATGCCTTCCCACTACGGGAGAGCAGGGGCATTCTAGCTGAGGTGGTCGCCCGTCCTGGTACGTTAAACTCTGAAGGACCGTCATCCGCCACGATCGTCACCAAAAGGAGCCTCCCGATGACCTATCTGGGCGTCCTCGTACTTCTGGGCCTGTTGATCGTCGTCCACGAGGCTGGCCACCTGCTGGCCGCGAAGCGGGTCGGCATCCCCGTGGCCGGCTTCTCGGTGGGGATGGGTCCAAAGCTATGGACCCGGAGCTGGGGACATGTTGAGTACTCGCTGCGGGCGCTTCCCCTGGGCGGCTTCGTGATTCCGGCCCTGGACGAGGAAGAGTTCCGGGCGGTCCCGCTTGGCAGGAGGCTTGTCTACTTCCTGGGCGGCCCGGCCGCGAACCTCGTGCTCGCTCTTCCGCTGATCGGACTGTGGAACGCCTTGAACGCTGGAGTCTCTCTCCATGGGCTGTTCCTCGCACCCTTCGGCCAGGTTCTGGCGGCCTGCATGCAGCTCCTGGAGATGCTTTCGGGCCTGCTCGGGCAGCCCGAGTCGTTGCGGGGCGTCATCGG
>JANOCF010000672.1:0-3404 GCA_031412055.1 Holophagales bacterium
GGGGACCGGCTGTCCTACCGCCGCGCCGATCCGCGGTGGAAGCCGATCTTCGCCGAGCCGGGATCGCCCATCGACCTGTCCGGTGGCAAGCGGCTCCCGGTCGAGCGGAAGATCGAGTTCCACCGCTTCTTCGACACCGGCACGGGACCGGCCACCGAGCGCATTCATAGCAAGAGGATCGACACGTTGCTCTCTCCGCCGCTCTTGCGGCTCCCCTTCATCCCGCCTCCGGAGAACTCGCTGGCGACGCGCAACCTCCTGCGCCACATCACCTTCAACCTGCCGTCCGGCCAGGACGTGGCGCGGGCGATGTCGGTCGGCAAGGCATACAAGAAGACCAAGATCAAGGACATCGAGCCTCTCCCGCCCTCGGATTTCAAGGACCTCAAGGACATCGGGCAACGGCTGAACCTGGATCGCCACACGCCGCTCTGGTTCTACATCCTTCGGGAGGCGGACAAGAGGGCGGACGGAAGATCGCTCGGCCCCATGGGCGGACGGCTCGTGGCCGAGGTTTTCCTGGGCCTGCTGGACGGGGACCGGCTGTCCTACCGCCGCGCCGATCCGCGGTGGAAGCCGATCTTCGGCTCAAGCCCGGGGGAGTTCAAGATGACCGATCTGCTCAAGTTCGCCAAAGTCGTCTAGCTTGCCCGGAGAAAAAAAAGGAGGGGCTGGCCGCTCGCCCCTCCTCCCCTTTCCGCGGTTGGCTAACGCCGCCGGAACACCGGCAGCAGGCGCGGAGCCTCCCCGCTCAACTTCTTGGCGGTACTCACCGCCGCGAGCAGCGCCGCGCCGAGCAGGATGATGGCCGGACCCGAGGGAAGATCGTAGTAGAAGGACAGGATCAGCCCTCCCAGGGTCATCCCCACTCCAACCAGCACCGAGCAGGCCAGCACGCTCCGCAGCCCCTTGAAGAGCATCAGGGAGATCACCGGCGGGATCGTCAGCAGCGCCACGACCAGGATGATCCCCACCACCTGGATCAGCACCACCACCGTCAGCGCGATCATGGTCAGCAGCAGCGACATCAAGAGCCGCACGCGCACTCCTTGCACGCGGGCGAAGACCTCGTCGAAGGCCACGGCCACAATCCCCTGGAAGAAGAGCGCCAGGATTCCCAGGATCAGCAGCGAGAGTCCCAGGATGACCAGGATCTCGTCCCGCGAGACCAGGAGGATGTTGCCGAACAGGTAGGTCGAGAGGTTTGGGGCATAGCCGGGTGTCAGGTAGAGAAAGACGATCCCCACCGCCATGCCCACCGCCCAGAGCACCCCGATCATCGTGTCGTAGGAGCGCACCGTCTCCCCATCCATCGACCCCAGAGCCAGGGCCGCGGTCAGCGCCACCGAGACGGCGCCGATCAGCGGGTCGATCCCCAGGAAGTGGCAGACGCCCATGCCCCCGAACGCCGCGTGGCTGATGCCGTCGCTCAGGAACGCCAGCCGCTTGACCACCACGAACGTGCCGATCACGCCGCAGAGGACGCTCGCGATCAGCCCCGCCAGGAGCGCGTTGCGCAGAAATTCGTACGACAGGGCGTCCAGAAACGCGGGCAAGCCGATCTCCTAGTGATGGTGATGGAGGACCCGGTGGGCCACTCCGTGGGCCACGAGCTCGACCGGGCAGCCGTAGACCTCTTCGAGCACGTGCTGGTCGATCTCCTCCCCGTGGTAGAAGAGCCGCCGGTTGATGCAGGCGATCCGCTTCACCATCGAGGACATGGAGGTCACGTCGTGCGTGACCACCACGATCGGGATGGTCCGGTTCATCTCCTCCAGGATCTGCTGCAGGACCTCCCGCGACTCGGGGTCGATCGAGGCCGTGGGCTCGTCCAGGAACAGGATCTCCGGGTCCGCGGCCAGCGACCGGGCGATTAGGACGCGCTGGAGCTGGCCGCCCGAGATCTCGGCTACGTGCGAGCGGGCCACGCCGGAAAGCTTCAGGCGGTCGAGGATGCGGTCCACGTCCTCGCGGTCCTCGCGGCTGTAGCGCTGGAACAGGCCGCGCCGGCCGAGCTTGCCCATCAGGACCACGTCCGAGACGCGCAGCGGGAAGCTCTTGTCGAAGGTCGAGAACTGCGGCACGTAGCCAAGGCGCCCCGGATCGACCCGGCGGACCACCTCGCCCGACCAGGGGCGGAGCAGCCCGAGGATCACCTTGACGAGCGTCGTCTTGCCGCCGCCGTTGGGTCCGATGACCGCCAGGAAGTCGCGCGGCTGGATGTCCAGGTCCACGTTGTCCAGCACCACCTCCCGGCCGTAGCCGAAGGTGATGCCCCGGACCTCAATCAGCGGTGCTTCAGCCATGATCCTCTCCCAGCGCATCCGCGATGCGGAGCAAAGTTGCCTGCCAGTCCCGCGCCTGGGCATCGGCCGGGATCATCCGTCCGCCGATCTCGTCGGCGATCACCCGGGCGCTCTCGCGGCTTCCTCCGGGGACGAGCACGATCCTCGCGCCCTCGTGCCGCGCCCGCTCTACGATCCGGATGAGCCCGGCCGCTCCGGGCTCCTTGCCCTCGGCCTCGATGGCGATCTGCTCCAGGCCATACTGCCGGGCGAAGTACCCCCACGAGGGGTGATAGACCACGAAGCGGCGGCCAGCTCCCGGAGCGGCGAGGCGGGTCCGGATCTGGCGGTCCAGACGGCCGATCTCCTCCAGGAGCCGCGCCAGATTGGCCCGGTACTCGGCGGCATGGGGTGGATCGGTCTCCTCCAGGGCGGCCGCGATGTTGCGGGCGGCCACGGCTACGGTCTCCGGCGCGGTCCAGACATGAGGATCGCCTTCCTCTCCATGGCCGCCGTGCTCCGCCACCTCCTCGATCAGGTCCATGCCCCGGGACATGTCCACCACCCGGATCTCCGGATGCTTCTCCAGGAAAGGATCGATGGAGCGGGCCTCCACCGCGAACGCGGGATGCCCGACCTTGACGTACAGCCGGACCCGCTCCAGGGCCATGGCCTTGCGCGGGCTCAGCGAGATCTCCTCGTCCGACGAGCCCGGCGGGATCATCACTGCCACGGAGACGCGATCGCCGCCGATGCGCTCCACGAGGTCGGCCTGCGGAGCGACGCTCACGGCGACCGGGATGCGATCCCCCGAAACGGGAGGAGGTGCGGCGCCGCAACCCAACAGAAGCACCATCAGGAGAAGTCTCAACCGACGCACTCCGGGCACCTCCCGTACAGGACCACCTCGTGCTCCTCCAGGGAAAAGCCGGGCGGGGTGAGCTTGCGCAGCCCCTCGGGACAGCCGTCGATCTCGTAGACGCGGTCGCAGCCCCGGCAGTGGAAATGATGGTGGTGCTGCTTGCCCGTGATCTCGTAGCGCGGCGCGTCCCCCGGCAGGTCCACCTGGTGCAGCCAGCCGCCTTCGACCCCGGTCTTGAGAGTGCGGTAGACCGTGGC
>JANOCF010000673.1:0-2823 GCA_031412055.1 Holophagales bacterium
TGTAGGAAATGAGCACTTCCCTGCCGGAGGCCGGATCGAGCTGAGCTTCGCCGGTCGTGGGGTCGATGGCCGGCGTCGAACGGTTGAAGACGTAGCCGGACAGGCGTTCTCCGAGCCCGGGCGCCAGGAGGTCCACCAGGACGCGGCCGACGCCGGTTGCGTCGAAGCCCCAACCGCCAGCGGGTTTGAGGATGGCGTCGAGCGCGAGGATGAGGTCGCGCTGCGCGTACCAGTTCCAGCCGGTCAGTTGGATGCGCAGGACGACAGTGTCCGCGAGTCCGTTGCGGCGTTCGAAAAGAATTTCGGTGACGGTCGCCGAACCGACGTCGACGCCTGCGGTGAGGTCGCCGGGAAGCGGGCGGATAAAGAAGCGGGCGAGGTCGGTGATCTCTTGCCGGCGGCGCTCGGCGTCCCAACGATCCCAAGCCGAGACGTCGAGACCGTCCTGGAGCACCGTGAGGTAAGGCTGCAGGGCGTCGGTGGCGCCCTCGCCTTCCTCCGGATCCTCGTCGGCGGACTGCTGCGGCTCGCCCTCCTCGCCCCACGGGTAGGAGGGGTTCAGGCGTCGGGAAAGGCCGTCCAGCTGACCGGCGCGGCTGTCCCAGCGAAACGACACGGAGAGGTAGTCCGGGATCCAGGTCAGAGCGGGCTTCAGCAGGCGCTCGGGGAACAGTGAGTATTCGGGATCGCCGGGCAGTCCGAGAACGTTATGGACGTAGCCCGGCTCGTCCGGGCCGCCGTAGAAGCCGACAAACTCCTGCCGGCGTTCCTCGCTCCAGAAGGGGTGCGGCATGATGGTCTTGGGCCAGTGGAACCGGACCCAGACCCGCCCGCCCAGGTCGCGGGCGAGAGAGCGGACTCCCTCAGGTGTGGCCGAACTCGTGGGGCGCAGGAGCTGCTCGACGACGAGCCCTGGCGCATCGTCGGAGACAATTGACTCCGCAGGCACCGCGTTGTCGGCGATACGCTGGAAGGTGCATTGGCGGTCGCCTGTAGGCACGGAGTAGATCCGGATCTCGCATCCCGGCTTGGCGGCGCGCCAGAACTCGCTCCAGCTCCTCGGATTGACCACCTTGGCCGCCTCGTCGTGCAGGAGCCAGCCGCGCACGTGGATGCCGCGGTAGGCGCGGCCGTCGTGACCGGCGGGCCGGAAGAGGACGCGCAGGCCGTTGCGCCAGGTCAGCCGCCGGTAGGGCTTGGTGGTGCGGGCACGCAGGGAATTCGCGAGGAAAGGGTTGGCGCTGAGCTGCCATTCGACCTCTTCCCAGATCTCGTCAAGGTCGCCGTCCAGGGCGGAGCCGACCAGCACGCTCCCGCGCTCGGCAGCCAGACAGCCCCAAAGGAGCAGTCCTACGATCTCGCGGCTCTTGCCGACCTCGGCGCCGTCCTGGTGGACGACATGGCCGCGGAACCGCAGGGACGGGCGCTGGTACGGGAAGAGCTGCCAGAGGCCGCCGCCGTCCTCCGGCCGGTTTACAAGGTTGGTTTCGACCCAGAGAACTGGGTCTGCGTTGAGAAGCCACCACTGGAGACGGTCGACGTCCAGGACCTGGTCGCCGAGCTTGAGGTCGCCGCGTTCGAGGGCCTGCCAGGACCAGCGGTTGCGCCGGAGCAGCGCATCGATCAACTCCGGGAGAGCGGGATGCAGCAGCTCGACGCTATGCATCGGAGTCTTCCCCCTCACCCGCCAAGCCTTTCCGCATCTGGTTCACCCAGGCGGCTCTTCCGGCGAGGCCAAGGCCCTGGTCCCTTTCGCGCTCGCCGCTCGACTTGGGCGTGATGGCTTGCTCGGCGGCGGTGTGGCCGAGCTGGCGAAGGAGCTGGAAGGTGTTGGCGGCTCGCGGGTTCTCGACTGGGCGCTCCGCCACGACTTCGAGGTCGCCGTCGGCGTTGCGTCCCACGATGGGCACCTGGACGACGAGGCCCTCGTGCATGAGCGTGGACAGCTCGCCGTGAGCGAGCGCGAGCTGGCCGGCCATGGAGCTGGCGGCGAGCTCGGCGAGGCCGGTGAGGTCGCCGCGTTCGATGGCCGCGAGGTACTTCGCCATGGTGTCCTGATGGCCGAGGGACACGAGACAGGCCGAGAGGCCGGCGCCGCGGGATTCCACGGCGCGCTTGACGTCGCAGGTCCCGGTGCCCTCGTTTGGGCAGACGGCGGGCTTGCAGGGCGGCAAGGCCTGGCCGAGCGCGGTCGTGGCGTGCTCGCCGGTCTTCACCGCGGCGGCGCGACGCTGCGCACGCTCTTTCGCGGACAAGGGTTTGCCCTTGGGCCTTCCGCCCTTTTTCTTCTGCTCTTGATCGGTTCGTTTCGGCATCTTGACTTCGCCCTTCGTCTGCGAGCAGGTTGAATCCATGAGCGCAAGACCCCAAATCGAAGACACCCCGGGATCAGGGGGTAAATGCAAGAATTCACGGGAGATAGCGGGCATGAATAAAGAGCGAGACTGTTATTCTGAAATCTGCGTTCTGGACGGATGGACGTCTTTCTTGACCAGCGTGCGGGGGCGGACGGAGGGGACGGCGAGGAGGTATCGCCGGCTTGTCGAGCGGCTCTTGAAGGATGTGGGAAAGCCGATCGCGCAGCTTGGCCGGGAGGACATCGAGAGGCACCTTCGGAGGCTGCATGTGGCCGGGCGTGGAGAGTCCGTCCGGCAGGGTGTGGTGGTGGCGGTGCGGTCGCTCGGGGAGTGGTGCCTTGCGCACGGGATCGTCGAGGTGAACCCCGGCGCTTCGCTGTCAGGCCCGCGGCCCTACCGGCGCGAGATCAAGGTGCTCACGGTCGGCGAGGTGTCCCGGCTGCTCTGGGGCGACAGTCCGGGGGCG
>JANOCF010000674.1:0-4696 GCA_031412055.1 Holophagales bacterium
TTCTGCGCCAGCTCTACCAGTCCGGCGCGCGCTACATGACGATCACCCACTCCAAGAACGTGGATTGGGCCGACTCGGCCACCGACGCCCCGAAGCACGGCGGCCTGACGAAGTTCGGCGAGGAGGTCATCCGCGAGATGAACCGGCTCGGCATGCTGGTCGACCTCTCGCACGTGTCGCCCGACACGATGAAGGACTCCCTGGCCGTGTCCGAGGCGCCCGTGATCTTTTCCCACTCCTCGGCGCGCGCCCTGAACGCCCACCCCCGCAACGTTCCCGACGACGTGCTCCGCATGCTTCCCCAGGACGGCGGCGTGGTGATGGTGACCTTTGTGCCGTCCTTCCTCTCCGAGGAGGTGAGGGCGTGGAACGCGGAGGAGGACGCGGCCGAAGCCCGGCTCAAGGCGCTCCATCCAGAAGATCCCGAGCGGGTGAAGAGCGACCTGAAGACCTGGACCGATGAGCACCCCTCGCCCAGATCGACGCTCGTCAAGGCCGCGGACCACATCGAGCACGTCCGCAAGATCGCGGGCGTCGATCACGTCGGCATCGGCTCCGACTTCGACGGCATCACCAGCGTGCCCGTGGGGCTGGAAGGGGTCGACGACTACCCGGTTCTCCTGGCCGAGCTGCTTCGCCGCGGTTGGACCGACGAGGAGATCAAGAAGCTCGCCGGCCTCAATGCCCTGCGCGTCTTCCGCCAGGTGGAGACCGTTTCGGAACGGCTGCGCAAGGAGCGCCCCGCGTCCGACGCGCTGATCGAGGAGCTCGACGCCAGGAAGTAGCTTCGGAGTTAGGCGAATGCCGGCTCGGAGCAATCCTTGGCTACTCCCCGACATGCACCAGAATCTGCCGAGGCCCCGACCGCCGCCGGTGCTCCCAGACGTAGATGCCCTGCCAGGTTCCGAGCCCCAGCTCGCCGTCCACAATAGGCACCGAAAGCGAGACCGCGGTGAGCGCCGCCTTGATGTGGGAGGGCATGTCGTCCGGCCCTTCCTGCGTGTGGGTGTAGAGGGAGTCCCGCTCGGGGACCAGCCGGTTCAGCCAGGCTTCGAGATCGTGACGCGCCGAGGGATCGGCGTTCTCCTGGATCGTCAGGCTCGCCGAGGTGTGCTGAAGGAAGATCGTGCAGAGACCCTCCCGGACCCCGCTGTCGCGCACGGCTTCGGCGACCTCGGAGGTGACCTCGTGCAGCCCCTGTCCGGGCACGCGGATGGAGAGACGCTTCACCACAGGCTCAGGCCGGGACGTAGACGACCAGCTTCTGCCCCGGGCGGAGAACCTTCCTGGTGCTGAGCCCGTTGGCGGTGAGCAGGGCGTCGATCGAGACTCCGAACCGGCGGGCGATGGCGGCGAGGCTGTCCCCGCGCTGCACCCTGTAGGTCCGGGCCTTGTAGCCGCGGGAGGGGAAGATGTGCAGCGTCTGCCCCTCCTTGACCTTGGAGCTGCGCAGCTCGTTCCAGCTCATGATGTCGCGGTCGCGGACCGCGAACATGTCGGCGATCTCCTCCAGAGAGTTGCCGTCCTGCACCGTGTAGACGATGCGGGGCGACTCGCCGCTGCCGGGCGGCAGCACCAGCCGCTGTCCGATGTTGAGCGTGTACGGGCTGCGGATCTTGTTGAGCTTCGCCAGCTCCTTGGAGTCCAGCTCGTGCCGCCGGGCGATGGAGCTCAGGGTGTCCCCGCCCTTCACGACGTACGTCCGCCCCTCGGACCAACTGCGATCGGACTTCTTCTCCCTGGCTGGCTCCTGGGTGAGCTCCAGCACGGTGCTGGAGGCGACCTGGACCTCGGGCAGCGCCGGCTGGGCTGCGAGGGCAGCCATAAGCCGGGTGCCCGTGCCGACGGGGAGGTAGAGGGGGAAGTTCCGGCCCGGGGTGGTGGACTGGCTCGGATCGATATCGTTGTTGGCCAGCCGGAGATCGACGACGTCCACCCCTGACATCTCGGAGATTCGGACGAGGGACATGACCTGCGGCACGACCACGAAATCGTAACGCTTCCGCATCTCCTCCTCGGTGGGGAGGAAGAAGCCGAAGCGCTTGGGATCGGAGCTGATGACGGCCGCCGCCATGATCTTGGGCACGTACTCCTGGGTCTCCAGCGCCAGACAGTGCCGGATCGCCCAGAAGCTGCGGTTCTCGAGGCTGTCGAGATCGCGCAGGCAGCGCATGATCTTGCCTTCGCCCGCGTTGTAGGAAGCAGCCGCGAGCAGGAAGGACGGCGAGCCGAAGATGTTGAGCAGGTCCATCAGGTAGCCGGCGGCCGCCTGCGTGGACTTGCGTACGTCGTAGAAGTCCTCGCGCTGGACGAGGCCGTAGCGCTTGCCGGTCTCGGGGATGAACTGCCAGAGGCCGTGCGCGTCGGCGCGGCTCACCGCCTTGGGGCTGAAGCCGCTCTCGACGAAAGCGATGTAACCCAGCTCGCCGGGGAGCTTGTTCGCCGCCAGTACTTCCTGGATCGTCGGCCAGTACTTGTGCTTGCGCAGGTAGGAGCGCTCGAAGAACGGCCGGTACTTGCCGCGGTAGAACTGGACGTAGCGCTGGACCTCGTAGACCAGGACGTTGACGTACTGCTGCTGCGGGGTCATGTCGCCGAACTGGCGAAGGATGCGGCGCACCTCGGTCTCGATGACGGCGCGCTCGGCGAGCTCCGCCGCGTCGGGACGCTCCTTCTGCTCGATCTCTCGCGCCACGGCCTCGAGGTTGTGGTGGCGGAGGTTCTCGGGCAGGCCGGACTGGAGGGACGCGAGCCCCTGCTCCTTCCAGAAGTCCGGCAGGTCGGCCTCCAGCAGCATCAGCCGGGCGTCGCTGAAGCTCTTGCGAGCCGAGTCGAGCTCGCCGTGCTCATAGAAGGTCAGGCCCTCGACCGCCCACGATACGGCCTTTTCCATGGCCTCGCGGGTGGTGATGGGGGCGCCCATCGCCGGCAGGTCGCCGTCGGCCTTGGTCGCGGCCACAACGGGCTGCGTCGGAGGCGCCTGGGCTGCTGCGGCAGGCGGGGGAACGGTGTCGTGGTGGCGGATTTTGACTTTGGGCTGGGGCTTGCTCGCGCAACCCATGCAGGTCACCAGGAACAAGACGAGACTGAGACGTCCAATCACGTGTTTCCGACTCCTAAGAAAGGCAGTTACCGTCACTGGAGCCGATTCTAGCATATCGATTGAAGGCTATGCAGCCCATGCGGACCGGGTCGTTGTCCCAGGGCAACAGGGCGTTGTCCAAGGACTGCGTGGCATTGCACACGCTTCGCGTGACGCTGCCACCGATTCGGATGACACTGCCCATGGACAACGAGGCGCTGCCCACGGACAACGAGGCGTTGCCGACGGACAACAGGACGTCGTCCACGGACAACGAGGCATTGCCCATGGACAACGGGACGTTGCCCGTTGACAACGGGACGTTGCCCGTTGACAACGAGGCGCTGCCGACGGACAACAAGGCGTTGCCGACGGACGACAGGACGTTGCTCGCGGACACCAGGGCGTTGCCCACGGACCATGCGACGTTGTCCACCGACAACGAGGCATCGCCCACGGACAACGGGACGTCGCCCATGGACCATGGGACATTGCCGACGTACAACGAGGCGTTGCCCATGGACAACGGCACGCAGTCCATCGACGGCAGAGCGTTGTCGGTGGGCAACAAGATGCCAAACGAGGGCAACGTCACGCACGCCGGGGTCACGAGAAGCGTGTGCGAGGACAGGATTGAGTCGACGGCAGGTGCGATGGCTGTAGCGTCGGCCCGTCCCTCACGACGCTTCCACGGCGCCGCTCCGGCCGGATGCGAAGCGCCATGAACTCCTGGCGCCGGGATCCGATCCCGGTCGCGAGCGAGATCCCAAGCCGCAAGATCGTCGGAGGTCACGCGTCAATGGAGGACAAGGGAAGTGCGTCGCTCCACTCCTAGAGGGTCGCTTCTGGTCACGGCACAGTTGATAAGCGTGCCGCTCTTATGCGGGTGCTTATCCGTCACCTGCTGCCGCCGAAGCAGCCGTAGTTCCTGTGGGATAGTCTCATTCTGCGACGCTCCAAGGCACCGTCGGCCGGGGTATGAGATGGTTGCTTATGCGTCAGTCTCTATCGAATTGACGCGAATGCGGGAGGAGCTTAGAATTGGGTAAGCTATGAGCAGTCAGGAAGATGTGGCCGTGAAACCGACTCGGTGGCTGACGTGTTCACTTCTTGCTAAGAGATGAAGGGTTGTCAGAGAAGCTAAGCGGTTATGCGGTTGCGACTTAAACAGTTAGACATGGGGTATTGGCAGAGATGAGCCCAGAGACGAGGTTTCATTCCTACATACTTTCAGCTACCGTTGCGGTGATGGCCGTCCTGGCGTTTAAGGTAGTGCCCTTGCTGGATCAAAACCCTGATTGGGCTCTTGCGTCGAGTGTCGGATTCATTAGCTCGCTAGGGCTATACAGAATACTTGCTGTAGCCCTCACAGTCCTAGCGAACAAATGGACTTGGCTTTTGAAGCTTGTATTAGGGCCGAGGTTCCTCAGGGGAACGTGGATAGGGAGGCTGAGAACTAAAACCGGTCAGCTTCGGCTAGTTGTGGAGCATTACGATCAGACACTATCTTCATTAGTTATAAGGGGCCAGTCATTTAAGCCCTCCAGAGAGTTGGATGCCACGTGGCACACACAGGCAGCACAGATTGACGAGAGGAACGGCGTTCTTTATTTA